>NZ_JAWDXO010000029.1 GCF_032477075.1 Fusobacterium sp.
TTATTCGATTAAATATATCTAATATGAAGCTAAAATAATTAATATTTTTTATTTTTTCAACAAATTTATCAAATTATAATTTCCTAAGAAATAAAAAAGAAGCCATTAGCAAATGGCTTCCCAATTATTAATTTTGTAACGCTTTTTTAACTGCTGATCTTACAGCTCTACTTGATACAGTAGCCCCTGTAACCATATCTACATCAGATGTTTGATTATATATCATTGCTGGTATCATTTCATTTTCTACACCTTTAAATATCATTTCTGTTTCTTTTGATTCTACTGTTTTTATGCTGTCTATAAATCCATTCTTTACAACAACTTCAACAGTAACATCTCCATTATGACCTTTAGATGTAGCTTTATATGTTCCATCTTTATACTGAGCTTTTAATTCTGAATTAATTTTTATTATTGATTCAACTTTTTCAATTTTTTTATTTCCAATCAACTTGTTTTTCCCTATGTATTCAATTGATTGTTTTGCTGCTTGACGACCAAAGATAATTATATCAGCAACAGCATTTCCACCAAGTCTATTAGCACCATGTACTCCACCAGTTACTTCTCCAGCTGCATAAAGACCTTTTATTGCTTTATTATTTTTATCTAAAACTTCAGTTTTTGAATTAATTTTGATTCCTCCCATAGTATGATGAACTCCTGGTGCTACTGGAATTGCATAAAATGGCCCTTTTTCTAAAGTAAATTTCATTCCTGTTGTTCTTCCAAATTCTTCATCTTTCCCATTTTTTACATAACTATTCCATTTAGCTATTGACTCTTCTAACACTTTAGGATCTACAGAAATTTTTCCTGCAAGTTCTTTAATATCTTTTCCTGTTATTAATATACCTATCTGATTCATTTCTTCTACTGCCTTCATTCTTTCTCTAAGACCTTGATCAAATATTATATAAACATATTCTTCAGGCTGCTCAAGAATGACTGCTGAAAGTTTATCTCTAGTTTCCATTTCACTAATAAAACGTATTCCTTTTTTATTTACAAATATAGCTCCATTACCTCTTACAGATTCTGAAATAACTTCAGCTTTAGATTGTTCAACAGTTGGATTAGTCTGAATATATTCCATATCTACCAATTCTGCTCCTGCTTTCTCAGCCATTACTATTCCACTTCCATCTGCTCCTGGATGATTTGTAGTTATAAATCCTTTCAGATCCTTACGATATTTTGTATATAATTCTTCATTTGCAGCAAATCCACCAGTAGCTATTACAACAGCTTTAGAAGATATCTCAATCTCATTATTTCTAATCAAATCTTTAGCCTTTACTCCTTCAATTTTTCCATTATTTATTATGAGACTTTGTGCTTCAGTTCTATAAAAAACTCTTATATTTCTCTTTTCAACATTTTCAGCTAAAGTTTTAACAAGAACTCCACCTATACTTATTCCTCCAGTTGGTCTGTGCATACGAGGATTTTTTGCCCCTGCTCCTGCCCCTACATCATTTAAATCCATTCCTATTCCCTTTAACCATTCTACAGTATCTGCTGAATTTTCTGTAAAATACTTCACTACTTCAGGATTATTTATATCTTTTCCTCCCTTCATAGTATCTTCATAAAAATCTTTAACACTGTCTGTTATTTTCATTTCTTTTTGAGTAGAAGTTTCTGCAGCATTTAATCCACCCTTTGATCTTACTGTATTCCCACCAGGAAAAGCCATTTTTTCAAGTAAGATTACATTTGCTCCAGCATCAAAGGCTTCAATAGCAGCTGTCATCCCAGCTCCACCAGCACCTATTATTACTACATCAGTTTCATATTTCTGTATTTCCCCAAAAATAGTTGTACACAAAATTAAAATTCCAAAAATTATTCCTATTTTCTTCATACATCCTCCTCAATTTTTATTCTTATATTTTATAATACCATTATCTATCTTTTTGGTCAATATAAAAACTAATTTTTTAGAATATTTACATCTATTTCTTAATTTTTTATATAATTTAAAAAATAATTTACTTTTCTTTTAATATTCTATTCAATGTTCCTCTATCTATTCCCAATTTAACAGCTGTTTTTGTCTTATTATTGCTTTCCTCTTCAAGTATTTCTTCCACTATCTTTTTTTCTATTTCTCTAAGTGTCATATTTGAAAATTCATTCTTTCTCTTTTTAGTTTTTCCTAAAGGAAGAAGACTTAATATTTTATCATCTGAGAGTTTTAAATTTATTTTTAATACTACCACTCTTTTTATTATATTTTCCAGTTCTCTTACATTTCCTGGAAATGAATATTCAGATAATTTTTCCAATATATTTGTAAATCTTTCCACTTCAAAAAGATTCAAGCCAAGAAGTTCTTTCTCTAATATATGATTTCCAGTAATAAAGATATCTTCTTTTCTTTTTCTTAATGGTATAGTTTCTATTTCCAGCACATTCAATCTATAAAAAAGATCTGTTCTGAATTTTCCCTCTTCACACAATAAAGAAAGATTTTTATTTGTAGCTGCTACAACTCTCACATCTACATATATAGTTTCTTCTCCACCTACTCTTCTAAAACATTTTTCTTGAAGAACTCTTAAAAATTTATTTTGAAGGTGATATGGAATCTCTGATATTTCATCTAAAAAAATAGTTCCCTTATGTGCAAGTTCAAATAAGCCTTTTTTCCCTCTTCTCTTTGCTCCAGTAAAAGCTCCTTCCTCATATCCAAAAAGCTCACTCTCTATAAGATTCTCTGAAATATTAGCACAATTAAAAGCTATAAAGGGTTCGTTTTTTCTTTTGCTACCATTATGTATACTTTGAGCAAACAGTTCTTTTCCAGTTCCACTTTCCCCTGTTATAAGTATAGTATTTTCTGTTCCTGCATAGTGCCTTGCAATTTTTTTAATTTCTTCAAAATTTTTATTACAAGTTACTAAGTCTTTCCATGTATGTTTTGCTGAAAACTCTAAATTGACTAAAGATTTTCTTAAGCTATTTGCTGATTCTTCTATATTTTTAAATCTTCTAAAAATAAAAAGAAAGTTATTTTTATTCTCTGACTGTTGTACAGGCGTTATATCCATAGATACTTTCTCTTTTTTGGTATCAATAAGTATATTTTTCACTTCATCTTTTAATCCAAAGATAAATTCCCTGTCTATCTCTTGTATAAAATCAAAAATATTATCATCTATATATATCTTATTATTAAATAATTTATTTCCCATAGAATTGTAATGCCCTATTTTTCCCTCATTGTCTGTATATATCATTCCACAATCTGTATTATTAAGAATGGCTGTCAGATATCTATTTTTTATTTTTTCATTCTCTTTAAACTCCAACATTTTTTTAGCCTCTTCAAAAGCCTTATGAATAGAATTATACTCTGATTTTATAAGATAAAAGTCTATATAATATGGCTTTTTCTCTAAAGTATTTAAAAGTACTGTATCTCCTATAAAAATTTTCACTTTCTTTTCATATATCAGCTCTTCAAGAGTATTCAAATATTTATTATAACTTTGCTCTTCATCAAATATCACTTCGTATGTTTCTTTAAATCCAGCTATATTAGCTAAATAACTGCATTTATATACTGCATTTTTATATCCTACTATCCCTAATGGAGTATCTGTTTTTTCTATTTTCTTTAATGTTTTCAATATTTCTATACTGGATATTTCTATTTCTATTACTGTAAGAGAGGTATTTTCTCTGATTATGTTTGCTGTACCTCCTCTTGTTATAATTATTTCTCCATCATTATTTTGAAAATCTTTAGCCACTTTTACAGCTTCTGTTAAATTAGCGTATTTTTTTATTAAAAATTTATCACTTTCTTCATGTTCTAAGAAGTCTTTATATGGTGCAAGCAAGCATATTCTTTTCATTTTTCCTCCTACAGTGAAATTTACAGCTGCAAAATACAACGTTTTTATAATATATTTTATATTATATCATTATTTTTTATTCTTTATAATATTCTGATTTAAATTTATTCACTACTTTCGGTTATTTTTTATTTTTTTCAATATTATGGCATAAAAATTGCTTTATATATCTATGGCAGATAATAAAATTCAAGGAGGCTTAAAATGGAAAAACAAGGTGTTATAGTAACAAAAAATGATTCTTTAGCTACTGCAACTGTTGATTTAAAAAAAGGAGATATTGCCAAAATGTTTCTGGGGGATGAAGTAATTGAAGTAGTTATGAAAGAAGATGTTAGATTTGGTCACAAATTTGCTATTAAAGACATTAAAAAAGGGGAACATGTTATAAAATACAGTGAAAGTATTGGAACTGCAACTCAAGATATTTCTATAGGGGAACATGTTCATGTCCATAATGTAGAAAGTGATAGAGGAAGAGGAGATAAAAAACATCAATAATAATTTTTTAACATAAATAAAAAATTCAGGAGGAAATTAATATGAAATTTATGGGATACAGAAGAAATGATGGAAAAGTAGGAATAAGAAACTATGTACTTATTTTAGCAACTAGTGTATGCTCTAATAAGTTAGCTGAAGATATTTCTAGAGCAGTTGAAGGAAGTACTCACATCAACAATACTTTTGGATGCTGTCAATTAGGAGGAGACGCAAGACTTACATTAAAAACTATTGTCAATACAGGAATTCATCCCAATGTTGGAGCTGTATTAGTAGTTGGACTTGGTTGTGAAGGAGCTGAGCCTCTAGAAGTATATAATGAAATAAAGAAAACTGGAAAAAAAGTAGAAATGATAACTATACAGGGAGAAGGGGGAACTCTTAAAGCTTTTGCAAAGGGAGTTTCTATTTCTAGAAAATTTGCACAAGAACTTTCATTAGAGAAAAAAGTAGAATGTGATATTTCAGAACTTATTCTTGGAATGGAATGTGGAGGCTCTGATACAACATCAGGATTAGCTTCAAATCCTACTTGCGGAGTAGCATCAGATATACTTGTAGAAATGGGAGGAACTAGTATTTTATCAGAAACTACTGAATTTATTGGAGCTGAACATGTTGTCGCAAGAAGAGGTATAAATGAAAAAGTTTCTCAAGAAATTCTTGATTTAGTGAGAGGATGTGAAGAAAGGGCAATAGCATTAGGAGAAGATATCAGAGGTGGACAGCCAACTCCTGGAAATATTGAAGGTGGGTTGACATCTATTGAAGAAAAATCCCTTGGATGTATTCATAAATCTGGTACTGCTCCATTCCAAGGTGTACTTCAATATGCTGATATTCCTGCTGAAAAAGGTCTCTTTATAATGGATACACCAGGACAAGATATTGAATCAATAACAGGAATGGTAGCTGGTGGAGCTCAGGTTGTTATCTTTACAACAGGTAGAGGAACTCCAACTGGTAATCCACTTGCTCCTGTCATCAAACTTACAGGGAACTTCCATACTTTTAAAAATATGGAAGATAATATAGACTTTGATGTATCTGAAATTGTTTCAGGTCATAAAACTATAAAAGAAATGGGTGAAAAATTATTTGAAGAAATAGTTGAAGTCTGCAATGGAAAAATTACTAAGGCTGAAGCATTAAAACATAGAGAGTTCTGTATTTATAAAATAGCACCAACATTCTAATACAAGGAGTGAATTATATGAAAATAAAAAAAAGTATTGAAAAAATTCCAGGTGGAATGATGGTAGTGCCTCTTATTATTGGGGCTGTAATGAATACATTCTGTCCACAGATCTTAGATATAGGTAGTTTTACTACTAATCTAGCTAGAGGTGCAATGCCCATATTAGCTGTTTTCTTAGTATGCATGGGAGCTGAAATAAATTTAAAAGCAGCACCTCAGGTTATAAAAAAAGGTTCTGTCATTACAATTTCAAAATTTTTAATAGGTGCAGTTATTGGAGTTCTTGTAAGTAAGTTTATGGGAACTGAAGGATTATTTGGCCTTTCAGCATTAGCAATAATATCTGCTATGACAAATAGCAATGGTGGACTTTATGCTGCCTTAACTGGTGAATTTGGAGATGCCACTGACACTGGAGCTATTGCAATAGTTTCTTTAAATGATGGTCCATTTCTTACTATGATAGCTCTGGGAAGTGCTGGAGTTGCCGCTATTCCTTTTTCTATATTAATTGGAGCTGTTATTCCTATTCTCTTAGGTGCACTACTTGGAAATCTTGATGAAGATATGAAAGAATTTTTATCAAAAGCTGGAGGAGTTATGATTCCATTCTTTGCTTTTGGATTAGGATGTGGGATAAACCTTTCTATGCTTGTAAAAGCTGGTATACCTGGAGTGATACTTGGACTTATGACAGTAATAATTGGTGGAATATTTAATATTCTTTCAGATAAAATAACTGGAGGCAGCGGAATAGCTGGTGCAGCGATCTCTAGTACATCTGGAAATGCTGTTGCTACACCTTTAGCCATTGCTGCTATGGATCCAAGACTTTTAGAAACTGCTAAAATAGCCACTGCTCAAGTTGCTGCTTCAACTATACTTACAGCATTTTTGGTACCTGTTTTAACAACTTATGTATATAAATATAATCAAAGGAAAAAAGAATCTATTCAGATTTAAAACTAAAGGCTGATCTTGTGATCAGCCTTTTATATCTTCTATTAGCATAAATCTATCATAAATAAATATATCTATATTAATCATAATTTATACTTTTAAAAAATTCTAATTAATTGTCTAAAATTTAAAGCTTACTATAAGACAATTCTTTCCTTATATTTTTAATCTTCCATTTCTGTTACAAATTTCCTTGTAATCTGCTGGGGTCTAGTTATAGCTCCACCAACTACCACTGCATATGCTCCTAGTTTTAAAGCTTTTTTTGCTTTTACAGGAGTATCAATATTTCCTTCTCCAATTACAGGTACAGTAACAGCTTTTATAACTTTTTCTAATTCTGTTAAAGGGTCATTTCCTTTTGTGTATTCTGTATATCCTACTAAAGTAGTTCCCACTATATCAAATCCTACTCTTTCTGCTTCAACAGCTTCTTCTGCTGAAGATATATCTGCCATAAATAATTGGTTTGGATATTTAATTTTAGCTTCTTTCATAAGATTTTCTAATGTATTCCCATCAGGTCTTTCTCTCTTTGTTCCATCTAAAGCTATTACTTCCACACCTTCTGCTGCCAGAGCATCTATTTCTTTCATTGTAGGAGTTATATACACTTGATTATCTCCATACTGGTGCTTGATTATTCCAATAATTGGAAGATCAACATTTTTCTTGATTTCCTGAATATCTGACACAGTATTAGCTCTTATTCCAGAAGCTCCACCAACTAATGCTGCATAGGCCATCCTTCCCATTATGAAGGAACTATGAAGTGGTTCATCTTCTAAAGCCTGGCATGAAACAATAAGTTTTCCTTTTACTTTTTTCAGTCTATTCATTATAATATCACCTTTCTTTATTTAGCAAGGTATTTATCAAAAAGTACTTTAGCTCCAGCCACTTGTTCAGGAGTTACTTTTGCCATAGGTCTTCTGCAATATCCTGCATCTACTCCTTGAAGTTTCATTATTTCTTTGATAGTTCCATATAATCCATTTGCTAAAATACCTTCAATAAGATCATTAGTTACATGTTGTATTTCTAAAGCTTCAGCAATTTTTCCTTCTTTTGCTAATTTAAATATTTCTTTTGCTCTCAATCCATTTACATTATATGTGCTTCCAATAGCTCCATCAATTCCAAGAACTGCTGCTGGTAAAAGCATTTCATCAAATCCTGCAAGAATTAATTTATTTGGATAAGCTTTTCTCATTCTTTCTAACAGAAAGAAATCTCCAGCTGTAAATTTAACCCCAATTATTTTTTCATTAGCAAATAACTCTCCAAATTGAGCAACAGACATATTAACTCCAGTTAAAAATGGAATAGAATAAATAATCATGTTATTTTCAGTTTCTCTTACTATTGTAAAATAATATTCTTTAATTTCTTCAAAACTAAATTTATAGTAGAATGGAGTTACAGCTGAAAGACATTTATATCCTAGTTCAGTTGCATATTTTCCCAACTCTACTGATTCAAATACATTAATACTTCCCACTTGAGCTATAAGCTGTACTTGATCTTTAGCTTCATCTATAGCTATTTCAAATATTCTTTTCTTTTCTTCTGTAGAAATCATAAAGTTTTCTCCAGTACTTCCACCTACATATAACCCATCAACTTTCATATTATCAATATTATGTCTTACTATCTCTCTTAACCCTTTTTCATTTATAGATCCATCCTCATTATATGGTACCATTAAAGCTGAAAATATTCCTTTCATTTGTTCCTCCTAATATATTTTATTTTTTATTATTTACTTAAAATTAAACTAATACTTTAAATATTACCTTTGTTATTTCTTTTATTTCTCCTACTTTAAGCAATGCCATATGAGGCTCATCTGGGAAAAACATTATAAATCTGTCTTCTGTTACATGAAACACATTTTTTAGCTCTCCATCATATAACTCACAATCCCCTTCTGAATTATACTCCTGTTTTACAGTTACTTCTGAATGAGGAGTATATCCCAGATTCTCTTCTCCAGATATGACTACATGTATATCTATATATTTTTTATGCCCTTCAAAAAATCCATCTTTTACCTCTTTTGTCATTGCACAATCTGGATAATTAAAATATAAGTTATCTCCATCTATAATATTTTTTCCTGGAATTCCTTTTTTATATTCTCCATTTAATATATATTCTATTGCTTTATCAAGATTTTTAGATATTCCCTTATATTGATTAAGGTCTTTTATTTCACCATATATCATTTTTCTTCCTTTCAATCATTCTGTTCTCGTGAACATTTATTTAAATTTATACCTTTTTAAATATTTTGTCAATCCTTTTTATTTTTAAAGTTTGCCAATTCTTTTAAGCAAAAGATAAACAGCCCCTAACATACCAGCATTATTTCCAAGTTCTGCAAATTTTACAGAAAGATTTTTCTTATAATTTACACCAATTTTTGATGCAAGATTTTTATTTACTCTATTTAAAAGATAATCTCCCTGTTTAGTAATTCCTCCACCTATAATTATAAGAGATGGATTAAAAATATACGTAATAGTGCTCAAACCATCTGTAAAATAATCTATCCATTCTTCTACTATCTCTTTAAATATAGGCTCTCCAGCTCTTTCTCTTGTAAATATCTCTTTTCCATTTAATTTAAAACCTGTTTTTTCTTTAACTATTCTTACTAGTGCTGTTGCTGAAGCATATCTTTCATAACATCCTTTTTTTCCGCACATACACTCAAGTCCGTTTTTTATTATCTGTATATGTCCAAACTCTCCTGCTACACAAGTATCTCCTCTTAAAATATCATCATTTATGATAATACCTCCACCTATACCTGTTCCAATAGTAACACATATAAAGTCTTTTTTTCCTTTTCCTGCTCCAAGCCACTTTTCACCAAGTGCTGCACAATTTACATCATTTTCCAGAACTGCAGGAAGAGAAAACTTATCCTCTAGCCTTTTTACTAAATCTGTTCCTATCCATCCAGGAATAATATCATTCCCTCCTATTACTTTTCCAATCTTTCCATCTATCTGTCCTGTCCCAGAAACAGCTATACCCAAAAGTTCTTTTTTGGGATACATTTCTATTATGTCAGATATTTTTTGGAATAAATTTTCTATACCTTTTTCAGCTTCTGTAGGAATTTCTCCCCCATCTGATATCTCTCCATCCAATGATACCAGACCATACTTTATCATTGTTCCACCAATATCTATACCTGCTATCTTCAATTTTTTCTCCTTGTTTCTACTCATTCAAAAATTCCATAGCCCATCTTAAGTTTTCATCCTGTAAACTATTTAACATATCTTCATATCCATACTCTGGAAATATTAAATGTCTTTTTCTGCATAACAATTTATTATATACAGCAAACACTTTTTTTATATTTACATTTAAGAGTGCAAGAGCTAAGGCTATTCCCCCACTTAGAGAATAGCCCATTGCTCCAATTTTATTAATATTTATATAATCAAACCATCACAATATCCATTATATCTGCCCAATATTCATTAAAATCATCTGTTTTACTACTTCTTCCTTGATATTTCTTTAATTGTTCTAATGGCATATCAACACTTAATGGCATTTTTTATTTACCTCTCTTCAATTATCCACCCATTATTAAATTAGGAAGGAATGTTATTATTCCTGGGAATATAGTTATAAATACTAATGTTATGAAAATTGGTATTAAAAATGGGAGTACACCTTTTGTTACTGTACTTACAGACATTTTTCCTACCTGTGCTACTACAAACAGAGCCATTCCCATAGGAGGAGTAAGTATTCCAATCATCATATTTAATGTTGTCATCACTCCAAAGAATACTAAATCTATTCCCACTTTATCAGCCACTGGAATAAGCATAGGAAGTACAAGGAACTGAAGTGCAAGAGCATCAATAAACATTCCAAGAAATAGTAATAATAAGTTTATCATTATTAATACAGTCAATGGAGAACTTGCATATTTCATAAATCCTGCTGCTATTTTCATAGCTATCTGTTCTCTTGCAATCATATCTCCAAAGAATGTAACTGTTATTATCATTAAAACTGTAACTCCGCTAATAGCCATTGCTTCTATACAATGTTTGAAAAAGGATTTTACAGTTAATTCTTTATATATGAAAGCTCCTAGAAAAACTGAATAAGCTGCTGCAACTACTGCTGCTTCTGTAGGAGTAAATAATCCTGAAAATATTCCTCCAATAATAATGAATGGAGTTATTAAAGCCCAAAAAGATTTTTTAAAAGCTTCAACCTGTTCCTTAAAAGTAGCTTTTTTAGCTTTTTTATATCCTCTTTTTTTACATACAAAATAATTCATTATCATTAAAGCTATTGTAGTAAGAACTCCTGGAACAAATCCTGCCAGAAATAATTTAGCAATAGATTGATTAGCAATTACTCCATATACTATCATACTTATGCTTGGAGGAACCAAAGGTCCTATTATACATGAAGCTGCTGTGATACCACCACAAATATCATCATCATATCCTGCATCTCTCATAGCTTTTATTTCCAACTGTCCAAGTCCACCAGCATCTGCTATAGCTGATCCAGACATTCCTGAGAAAATAAGAGATGCAGCTACATTTACATGTCCCATTCCACCAGTAAAGTGTCCTAGAAGAGCTTTTGCAAAATTAAATATTCTTTCTGTAATACCAGATCCATTCATCAATATTCCTGTCAGTACAAAGAAAGGAACACTTAGAAGGCTAAAACTATTAAGACTGTCTACTAATTTAGCTGAAGCAAAATATATTACATTCCATTTAGTAATTGAGAAATAGAATATTGTTGCTGCCATAAGGGACCACCCAACAGGAACTCCCATAAAAATCATTACTAACCAGATTCCAATAGTTACATATCCTGCTATAGGTCCAAATTTATAATAGTTAGCAAGTCTGAATAATCTAAATACTTTAGGATCATATATTATTAATCCTATAATAATTACTAAAGCTGCTAAAAAAATTCCTGGATGTAATATCACTTTTTTATTATCATAATTTTCTTTATAAGCCTGAAAGAAACGTATCATCATAAGTATTGCTACAATAGGAAGTGCTATGTACATCCACCCTGCTGATATTTTTAATGATACCAATTCAAATATCCATTTTTTCTTATAGAGACTATTTCCTAAATAGCCCATAAAAATAATAGATATAAAAATTATTATCTGCACAATAGTAAATGCAACTTTCTGCATTCTTGGAGAAAATCTGCTGCAAAGAAAATCTATAAGTACATGCTGCTGATTTCTGATACCCATACTAATTCCCAGCATTCCTACATATACAAATAACAGGCTTGATAATTCTTCACTCCACATAAGAGGTGTTCCTAAGACTTGTCTTGCTACTATCTGCATTACAAGTATTATAAACATACAGACAAAAAGTGTCCCTCCTATCCATTCTTCTAATTTATCAAAAATTTTCATCTATTTTCCCACCCTATCTCTTTTACACAATTTATTTTCCAGCTGCTGTTATTTCATCCACTGCCTGCTGACCAAGTTTTCCATTTTTCTTAATAAATTCATCATATACAGGCTGCATTTTTGCTTTAAATTCATCTAAATTTGGTTCAGTTATCTTTACACCCTTCTGTACAAAGAAGTCTTTCAAACTAGCTTCTTCATCTACAAATAATTTTGTATGATATTGTGCTGCTTCCTCAGCTGCATCTTTTACTACTTTTTGTAAATCTTCAGGCAAACTTTCTAGAGTTTCATTTCCAATTACATATAGCTGGTCATTTAATATATGATTAGTCATAGCAAGATATGGCTGTACTTCATAAAATTTTTGAGCTCTTACTGCTGACAATGGATTTTCCTGTCCATCTACTGAATTAGTTTGAAGAGCAAGATATACCTCTGAAAATGCCATAGGTGTAGGTGCAGCTCCAGTATATTTTGCAAAGTTTAGATTGGATGCTGCATTTGGAACTCTTAATTTCAATCCTTTCATATCTTCTATTGAATTAATAGCTCTATTTGAAGTAGTTTGTCTAGTTCCATTATAAGCCTGTGATAAAATAGTAATTCCTAGTTCTTCATTTATTTTATTTATTAGATTTTTTCCAAATTCAGTATCAAAAGTTGCTTTGTGCACGTGGTCAAAATCTTTTATCATGTAAGGCAATACATATACTTCAGCCTCTGGAAAGAATATTGCAAATCTTCCAATTTCTGTAAATGAGAAATCCAGAGCTCCTCCTGATACCTGCTCAAGCATACTTCTGTCATCTCCAAGTTGCCCATTAGGAAAAAGAGCTATTTCTATTCTTCCCTTTGATTCCTCTTTTACTTTATTTGCAAAAAATTCTGCTGCCTTATATTCATTAGATGCAGTTCCTGGAACCATTCCCATTTTTAAATTATATTCTGCTGCAAGTGCTGCTGTTGTCATTACACCAAATAACATTGTTCCTAATCCTAAAACTTTTAATGTGCTTTTCATAAATTTAAACCTCCTGCTTTTAATTTATTTTTGATTTATGTTTTTAATCATTTAAGTTCTCATAGAAGATAATATGTGATTTTGATATTTCCCAGTTTCCAGTTTTTGCATCATCTTTATATAAAATATCAAACATTTTTTTTCCAGCATTATATCCTTCAGCTGATATTTCTTCCATTACAGTTGCTGTTATTATCTTATTTTTTATCATTCTCTTGATATTCTTTCCAATTCCATTTGTTACAATTTTTTTATCATTTAATATTTTTGAAGGTAATTTTTCAAAAATATCCTGAGCGTATCTATTTATATATATTCCCTTTATTTTTTCTTTTTCACATACCTTTTGTAAAAGTTCTATACTTTTTTCTATTCCATTTCCATTTAATGGACCCACTATATCAATATCTGTCTCTCTTACTCTCTCTAAAAATCCTTTCAAGTATAATTTTGAAGATATTTTGTCATCACCATTATCTACAATCAACAGCTTTTCTCCCTTTCTAAGAAGAGCACTCATTATTCCTCCAGATATTTTTCCCTGTCTTAAATGGTCAGGTCCCACATGAGGTATATTTTCATGAAGTCTTATTCCTAAAGAAATTATATTAGTTTTTTCCAAATATGGTTTTAATATATCATATACTTTTTCTTTGGCTAAAGGTGTTATAATTAAACCATCCATATCTCCTGCTTCAAGAACTTTTTTAAGTTCCTTGATTTGACTTTCTGGATCATTAATATCATTTGTTATTATTTCTAATTTATAATTATATGCTTTAAATTCTTTTTCAGCCTCTTTTAATCCTTTTATTATTTCCTGAGTATAAAAAACATTTTTAGAATTAATCACTAAACAATAAACTTTCTTTGCTCTTTTTCCTGCAAGAGAACTTCCTATATAATTTTTTTCATAGTTCATTTCTTTTACAAGTTCAAGTATCTTATTTTTAGTTTCTTCTTTAATCAATGAACTCCCATTTATTGCCCTAGCAACTGTTGTTCTGCTGATTCCTAATTTTTCTGCTATCTCTTTCTGTGTAATCATATTCAAAATCACCTTCTCTTAAAATGTTCGCGTGTTCATTAATATAAATATAACTTTTATTCTTAAGTTTGTCAATGATTTTTTTAAGTTTTTTTAATGCTATTTCTAAACAAAAAGTTCTTATATACTCTGAAATAATTATTGCGTGTTAAAAAATAAGAATTATTTAAAAGAAAATTCTTTATTTTTCTATAAACATAAAGAAGAGAAAATTTGAGCAAAAATCAGATCAGATTTTAAAATACCTTTATTTAAAATTTCTAATCTTTTTCTTTTTTATAACTCAATCATTTCTCTTCTTAAAATTTTTAACTATTTTTTAATTATAGTTCCTGTATACATTCTAGCTGTTCTGACACCTGGTTTAATCTCCCCATTAATTGAAAATATTTTATTTCCAATCAAAACCAGCCCTTCTCCGCATGGTGCATCAAAAGGCACTTGCCCTATAGATTTCCATGAATCACTGTCAGAATTATATATAAGTATTTCTCTATTCCAATTAAATTCAGCAGGGTCTGCCCCAAAATATTCAGCTTTGAATCTTGCTAACTCCTCTCCTTTTAAAGAACCTAGGTTAGCTACTGCATTATCATATACCTCTTTATTAAATCCACCTATTACCATCATTTCTTTTTCATTTAATTTCACTGAAGAAGCTCCAAGAAGAGATATTCCTTTTCCATCTAATTCTACAGAAGCTGCTGAAGTCCATTTATCAGCTGCAAAATCATATTTATACCCATCAGTGTATGCAGTTGAATCTCCACCACTAAATACATACAATTTTCCATCAAGTATTTGAGATACAGCTTGTGTTCTAGTTGCTCCTCCTGGTACTGGTGCTAATTCCTTAATTTCTCCTGTTGCAATATTATATTCATATATTTTATTTGTAGCTTTTCCATTTTGTTTTCCAGATATAATATAAAGTTTTCCATCTTTTTCTACTGCTGTTCCATTTTGAAGAGTAAATGGTAAATCTCCTATTTTTTCTGCAGACAATTTTCCATTTTTTATGTTTAAAAATAATATATCATTATCTGCTTCTGCTGTTGCCCCTCCTCCTATATAATAAACTCCATCTTTTACAGTTACAGAAGCTCCATAACCAATTTCATTATCTAAATTAGTATGTTCTGCTACTTCTAACTTTCCATCTTTTTCTTCTAAAAGATATACATCAGAATAAAGCTTCTTTGCTCCTCCATTTAATACAGTATCATAAGGAAAATTTGCTCCTCCCCCTACTACTACATATTTTTCATCAAGTACACCTGATAATACTCCAGCAGTTCCTATATTTTTTTCAAACCCTTTCTGCGCAGGGAGATCTCCAGCATGCTCCCAAGTTATTTTTCTTTCTATTCCTTGGTTTTTCACCTCTGTTGAACTACATCCTCCTAAAATTAATCCAGATAATATTACAGTAAAAATAAATTTTTTCATCATAAACCTCCCATTTTTATTTATAAAAATATTATTTAGTTTAGTGATTGTATTAATTCTTAAACTTTAAATTGTACTCGTGTTCATTAATTTGATAATAACTCTAATAATTTTATTTGTCAACATTTTTTTATTTTTTAGAACATATTTACTTAAAACAGTATCATTTTTTACAACAACTATTAAAAAAATATATATATTCTTATCTCTTGATTTTATTAAACTTTTATTATAGTATTTTTATTTCTTAAATAGAAAAAATCGATCGTTTTATATACAATTTATATGATAATTTTTCAAAAAAATACTTTACATTTTTTTAAAAATGTTTTATTATTTCAAATATAAAATTTAAAGGCAATAATTAAATTTCATCAACTTATAAAAGTTGTCTTATTTGCTTAAAATTTTATAAAAAATATATAATTTTTCTGGGAGGAAATTTATGAAAAAATTAGCACTTTTATTAGCAGCATTAGGAGTAGTTTCAGCAGTTTCTTATGGAGCTGAACCAGTTCTAAAAGTAACATCTATTGGACAGGAAATTGAGATTGAAAATGTATCTGGAGGATCTGATATTGGAGAAGATTCATTCTTTGGAACTACTGTTGGATTATCTTATGGTGATTGGACATTTGCTATAACTGGTGGAAAATTCTGGGATATTGACACTGATAATACTGATTCAAAAGATGGAAGACTTCAAATGGATGCTTGGAAAAAATTTGATAATTACAAATTAGGTTTTAGATATAGAGGTCAAAAAGACTTTGATAGATATTACTTAAGAGGAACTTGGGATTATGATATGTTCTGGGGAGCAGCAGATATCTGGTATCAAGCAAACAACAAAGTTAATGATGCTTGGAGAGGGGAAATATTCCCAATTGGAATTAAATTTGGTTCTGTAAAAATTGGATGGTTTGTTGACTGGACTCAAACAATGGGAAGAGTTGGTTCTGGAGAACTTGAAAATAACTTTGAACATCAAATCAGAGCTTATGCTACTCTTTACAAAGGAGAAAAAATCACTCTTTCTACAGAGGGTAGATTTACTTTAACTGTAGATGATAAATTTAAAGATGGAGATAAAAAAGCTAAAGATACAGTTGGAAGATATGAAGATTTTGGAAGAAATAGAATTTATTTAGGTGCAGATTATCAAGTTAATACTAACTTAAATGTTTATTTAAAATATGGATATGAAATAAGAAATATGGAAAAAGTTAATGATGGAAAATCATTTGACAGCAATAATTACTATGGAGACTTTATTGTTGGATGGAATTATAGATTCTAATTTTTCTTAAATAAAAAACTGGCTATTAAGCATAAATAAAACTTTATTTCTTTATTGTCTTTTTAGCCAGTTTATATAAATAAAGATAATTTTCTTTTAAATATTTCTCTTATAATTTCCCATGAAGGAAACGATTTTAGACTCTCCCTGGTTTTAAAATTGTTTCCTATTTTAACATAAAAAAGAGTTAATTTAATGTTATTTATCACAGATATATCTGTAATTTTTTCACTTTCCTTTCTTACTTTTTTTAAACTTTTCCTAATATATAAAAAGAGCTCATAATGAGCTCTAATTTTCTATTTATCTATACTGCTTTTTGCAACTACCAATACATATATATTTTCTACATTAGTATCATCTTTTAACAATGCACAAAGGCCTTTTAGAGTAGTTCCTGTACTGTATAGGTCATCTATAAGAAGAATATTTCCCTTTCTAGTCAAATCTCTATTTTTTCTTATGCTATTTTTAAAAAGATCTAGTTTTTTTTCTACTGGAAGGTTTTTTATCTCTTCTGAAGTAAGTTTACTGAAGAAGTCTAAAGAGATAGGTTTTTTAACTTTCTCTCCAACTAGCTTAACTAATTGAAATAATGGTTGTATTATTCTTGATTTTGAAGGAGGAACAGCTATTATTCCATCTATCTTATCAAGAAGATTCCATTCATTTGTTATATGTTTTGCTATTTCATCTGCTATTTCCACTGCTTTAAGATAATCCTTATGATATTTTAACTCATTTAATGCTTTTCCTATTTCACTATATGCTACATCAAATTCTGGGTATCCAAATATATCCTCACCCTTATATTCACTTTTGGTTGTAAAATAATCCAGAGCATAGCCTTCATTCCATACTCCTTCTAATTTTATAGGATTTAACTTCATACCTGATGACCTCCTAAATACTTTTTATCTTATATACATTTTATCATATTTATTAAATAATTCAAATATGAGGTATAATTTTCATATAAATAAAAAAGAAGGACAACCATTTGGTTGTCCCCAAAGCATTTTGTTTATTATAACATAATTACATAAATTTTACAAATAATGGTACTAAAACTAGTGATACTATACTCATTAATTTGATAAGAATATTAAGAGATGGTCCAGATGTATCTTTGAATGGATCCCCAACTGTATCTCCAACAACTGCAGCTTTATGTCTTTCAGATCCTTTTCCATCACCTTTGTACCCAGCTTCAATTTGTTTCTTAGCATTATCCCATGCACCACCAGCATTAGCCATCATGATAGCCATTAATACACCAGTAACAAGAGATCCAGCTAATAATCCTCCAAGAGCTTGTACTGACCAAAGTCCTACAACGACTGGAACAACTATTGCAAGTATTCCAGGAAGTATCATTTCTCTTAATGAAGAATGAGTAGAAATTTCAACACATCTTTTATAATCAGGTTTTCCTTTTCCTTCCATGATTCCTGGAATTTCTCTAAATTGTCTTCTTACTTCTTCAACCATTTCCATAGCTGCTTTACCAACTGCTGTCATTGTTAGAGCAGAGAATAAGAATGTTAACATTCCACCTAAGAATAATCCTGCGATTACTTCTGGGTTAGCAACATCTATAGCAAGAATTTGATTTGATTGAATTTGGATAGCTTCTTTATAAGCTGCAAATAAAGATAGAGCTGTAAGAGCTGCTGACCCAATTGCAAATCCTTTTCCAACTGCTGCTGTCGAGTTACCAACTGCATCAAGTTTATCTGTACATTCTCTAACTTCAGGTGGAAGCTCAGCCATTTCAGCAATTCCTCCAGCATTGTCAGCTACTGGTCCATAAGCATCAACTGCTACTACCATTCCTGTACTTGCAAGCATTCCAACTGCAGCTACAGAAATTCCATATAATCCAGCAGTCATATAAGCAATAATAATAGCAACAGCAATGATAATAATGGGTGCAACTGTAGACTCCATACCAACTGCTAGTCCTTCAATTATAGTTGTAGCCGGTCCAGTTTTAGCAGCATCTGCAATTCTGTTAACTGCTTTTTTACCAGTATCTGTATATAATCCTGTAAAATAAGCTATAACTAGTCCTGCTAATAATCCAGCAACAATAGCATAGAATATTCCCATTTCTAATCCTAAGAATTTAATTATTCCAAATGAAGCAATTAAAGAAAGGATTCCAGCTATTCTAGTTCCATTTTCCAATTTGTGATAAACTTCATCAGGATTTTGAGTTTTAACTGTTAATGTAGCTAATATAGAAGTAACGATTCCTAATGCAGCTATTAGTAAAGGTGCAATTAGATATCCAAAATTTTCAGTAACTTGTGCTATAGTTGCTCCAATAGTCATTGCAGCTATAATAGACCCAACATAAGACTCAAATAAGTCTGCTCCCATTCCAGCAACATCCCCAACATTATCTCCAACATTATCTGCTATTGTAGCAGGATTTCTAGGGTCATCTTCAGGAATTCCAGCTTCTACTTTACCAACAAGGTCTGCTCCAACGTCAGCAGCTTTAGTGTAGATTCCTCCACCAACTCTTGCAAATAGAGCAATTGATGAAGCTCCCATTCCAAATCCAGTAACAATACTCATATCCCAGTTAAATATGATTATCATAACTGATAGTAAAAGCATTCCAAGTCCAACAACTGCAAGACCCATAACTGCTCCACCAGCAAATGCTACATCAAGAGCTTTTGAAAGCCCTCCTTCTTTAGCAGCTATCGAAGTTCTTCCATTAGCTTTAGTTGCTATTCTCATCCCAACATTTCCTGCTATAGCTGAAGTTACAGCTCCGCATACAAATGTTATCGCAACTGAAATATTTAAGAAAATTCCTAATAATATAGCTACTGCTACTACGAAGTATACTAATATTTTGTATTCTGCAAGTAAGAAAGCCATAGCTCCCTCTCTGATAGCATCTGTTATTTCTGCTACTCTTGGAATGTTAATTTGATAACTTTCCACTTTTTTAGAATAACCAAAGGCAGCAATCAATGCAAGTATCCCAGCAATTATTCCAACATAGATCAATGAATGTTCCATTACTTAATCCTCCTATATTAATTTAAATTACACACTACATTATATTTGAAAACTTAATTTATTACAAGTACTTTTATTCAAAAAGTTCTCTTATTTTTTAAAAAAATCAAGATTTTTTGTTTTTAATATATTCATATCTTTATCTACAATTAAAACTTTTATTTTTTCATTATTTTCAGCATATTTCATAATTTTTTCTATAGGCATAGTAAAAAATGCTGTTGAGTATAGATCAGCTAAAAAAGAATCTTCACATATAACCATTACTAACTTTTTATCTTTCACTGGAAAACCTGTAGTTTTATCTAATATATGGTGATACTTTTCTCCATTTATTTCTACATAAGTCTGATAATCTCCCGATACTCCCATACCTTCATTATTAAGTTCTACAATTCCAAGTAAATCTTCTGGGTTTTCTGGATTTTGTACTCCTATTCTCCATGGCTTGTTTTCTGGTTTTGTATTTATTACATCTATACTAGATATAGTAGTTATAAAAGCACTTGTTATACCTATTTCTTCCATTGCTTTTTTAGCCCTAGCTACAGCATAACCTTTTAAAAAAGACCCAGTATCAATCTCATTTACAGGAAATTCCATGTGTATTTTATTGCCTTCTATTTTTACTTTATCAAAATCTATTTCTGTCAGTACATGAGCTAGGAGCTCTTTTGATGGAATAGAAATTTCTCCAACCTCTCCAAATCCCCATGCTTTTAGCAATGGTCCAATCGTTATATCATATTTTTTATCTGAAAGGTCATACACTTCTTTCACTTTAGAAAAAAGCATAAGACCTTCATCATCTAATTCCACTGGAGTAGCAGGATCTGAATTTAATCTTCCTATTATACTGGTTTTTATTTTACTATTAAATTTATTATCCAGTCTCTCTATTTCATTAAATGCTTCTTCCATTCCTTTTTTAGCTAATTTTTCATCCTTATCATACACAGTTATCTTTATATAAGTTCCAAAAAGAAATTTTTCACTTTCAAATTTCTGCATTTTTTTATCTGTACACCCTATAAAAACAAATGGAAGTAAAAAAATTAGAAAAAGTCTTTTTATCACACTATTCACCAACTTCTTCTTCTCCAAATTCATAACCAATTTTTCCATCTGCAATTTCTCTAAAAGCCTTTTTTATATCAGTATCTTTTTTACTACATTTAGTTAAAAGTGTAGCTCCCTTCCCTATCTCTCTTGCTCTTTGACCACTGATTATTGTCAGTATATATTTATTAGGTATTTTATCAAGTAATTCATCATAAACTATATCTTTTTTCATATTAGCCTCCTATTTACTTTTTTCTTCTATAATTTTTTTTAATTCATTGCATGCCTGTTCTACAGTATAATTTATTATTGTTATATCATATTCTTTTTCATATTCCAACTCTTTTATAGAATTTGCAAGCCTAAGTTGAATAGTTTCCTCACTATCTGTTTTCCTTCCTCTTAATCTTGCTTCAAGCTCCTTTTTTGTTGGTGTTTTAAAGAAAATAAGATTTGCTTCAGGATATTGGTCTCTTACTTGAAGACCGCCTTGTACATCAATCTCTAATATTATATTTTCACCTTTGGTCATTCTATTTTCTACTTCTGATTTTAAAGTTCCATAATAATTCCCATGAACTGTTGCAGTTTCTAAAAAATCTTTATTTTCTCTTTTTTTAAGAAATTCTTCTTTAGTAAGAAAATAATAATCTCTTCCATCTACTTCTCCTGTTCTAGGCTCTCTTGTAGTTGCAGAAGTAGCAAGATTTATTCCAAGCATTTTGCGTACAAGTCTACAGATAGTTGATTTTCCAGCACCACTAGGTCCTGATACTACATATAGATTTCCTTTTGGCATTTTATTCTCCTTTCTCTATTCTAGCTGATATCGTTTCTGGATTTATAGCTGACATTATAACATGATTTGAATCTGTTATTATTAAGGTTTTTGTTTTTCTTCCCAAAGTTGCATCTATAAGCCTATTTTGAAGTTTAGCTTCCTCTCTCAATCTCTTACTTGGAGCTGAGTCAGGATTTATGACAGCAATTATTCTTATATCCATTACCATATTATTAAATCCGATATTGATGGGCCTCATAGATCCTCCTATTCGATATTCATGGCTTGTTCTCTAATTTTTTCAAGTTCATTCTTACATTCTACTATAAGTTTTGAAATATCATACAAATTACATTTTACCCCTGTTGTATTAAGCTCTCTAAATATTTCTTGAAGAATAAAATCCATTTTCTTTCCTACTGCTGTATCTTTGCTTTCCATTTCTTTCCTTAACTGCTCCATATGGCTATCAAGTCTTGAAATTTCTTCAGATATATCTGATTTATCAGTAAAAATCAATATTTCTTTAAGAATATCCTCTTCTTTAAAATCTATTGTTCCTCTTATTTTATCAAGTCTTTCCATCAGTTTTTCTTTATAATTTTTAACTACAGTTTCTTTATATTGCTTTATTTCAATTATTTTTTCTTCAAGAACTTCTATTCTTTCAAGAAAATAAGCTTTTAATCGGTTCCCTTCATCTTCTCTAGTTTGAATAAATGGAACGAGTAATTCATTAACTTTTCCCAATATAAAAGTTAAATACTCACTTTCATCAATCTCAAAATCATTTTTTTGTATAACATTTAAATTTCTAACTAAAATATCCATTTTATTTGTGAATTTTTCATTAAAATCATTTTCCATCTCTTTAAGTACATTCATATAAGCTGAGCTTAAATTTCTATCATAATCAAAAAGTTTCCCAAGCTCCCTCTTATCTTCAAATTCTATTTTTAGATCTAAAGAACCCCTGCTGATTTTTGAAGCAATTTCTGTTCTTATTGCTCCTTCTAAAAAATTTAAATTGTATGGAAGTTTTATTTTCAAATTTAAATTTTTATTATTTACACTTTTAAGTTCCATGTTGATAGCAAAACTTTCGTCTTGATATGTAAGTTTTGAATATCCTGTCATACTTCTCATAATTTTTCCTCCAGGAAAGATGAAACAAATACAGGAATAGGCGACCTTGTCGCCTATTCCTATTATATTATTCTTCTTCTAATTCTTTATTTTCAATTTCAACTGCTTTTACATTTCTGTAAGCATTAAATCCAGTTCCTGCTGGTATTTTTTTACCTATAATTACATTTTCTTTTAACCCTTCTAAATAGTCAATTTTACCTTCTATTGCTGCATTAGAAAGAACTTTTGTAGTCTCTTGGAATGAGGCAGCTGATATAAAACTTCCTGTATTAACAGCAGCTTTAGTAATACCTTGAATGATTGGTTCATATTTGATTAAAGGTTTTCCTAACTCTTTTAATCTTAGATTTTCCATATCAACAATTCTCTTTTCAACAACTTCATCTTCTAGGAATAATGATACTCCAGAATCTACAATTCTTACTTTTTTAAACATCTGTTTAACAATGATCTCTATATGTTTGTCGTTAACTCCAACTCCTTGGTCTCTATATACTTGTTGTACTGACTCAAGTATAAACTGTTCAGCAGCTACAAGCCCTTTGATATTTAATACGTCAAATGGAGAAATCGCTCCTTCTGTTATTTTATCTCCAGCTTTAACAAGCATACCATCAGTTACTACCAGACGTTCTCCTACTGGCACTAAATATTCTCTGAAGTCCTTTGGATCAGTTGTAGATTTTACAATGATGACTCTCATACCTTTCTTTTTCTTACCAGTTACTTCTATTTTACCTTCTATATCAGTAAGCATTGCTTTACCTTTAGGATTTCTAGCTTCAAATAGCTCTTGTACTCTTGGAAGACCTCCAGTGATATCTTTTGTTCCAGCACCTTCTTTAATGATTTTAGCTATTGTCTGACCTTTTTTTACTTCTTCTCCCTCTCTTACCATTAAGTAAGCTCCAAATGGGATAGTGTAACTTCCTTTTGTATTTCCATCATTATCGAATATTACAACTCTTGGGTTGATATCTCCTGATTCAACTGGTTTGATAGCCATATACTCAGTAACATCATACTTTTCATCATAATTTTCTTTTACATAAAGTTCTCTATATTCTATTCTACCATCTTGGTCAGCTATAATAGGGATATGGAATGGATCAAATGTTACTAGTGTAGTACCTATTTCAGCCTTTTCTCCCTCTTTTACTTTAAGTATTGACCCTGACGGAATCTCATAATCATAGTTTCCTATAATTATTTTAGCAGACTGACTTACTACTGTTTGTTCCCCAGTAGTATCATTCTCAAGAATTTTTATATCTCTATATACAACTTTACCAGCATTTTCAGCTCTAATTCCACTTACTACTGTAGCTGCTGTTGCAACCCCTCCAGTATGGAATGTTCTCATTGTAAGCTGTGTTCCTGGTTCTCCGATTGATTGAGCTGCAATAACTCCAACTGCTTCACCAAGAAGTATTTCTCTGTGGTTAGATAAATCCATACCATAACATTTTTTACATACTCCTTTTTCAAGTGAACAAGTTAATGGAGATCTGATTTTTACTTTTCTTATCCCTAACTCACTTATTTTTTCTATAAGTTCTTTTCCAATCATAGTATTTCTAGTAGCAATCACTTCACCTTCATGTACTAAATCTTCAGCAAGAACTCTTCCTCTGATTCTTTCTTCTAATTTTTCAATAACTTTACCTTCTGATACAAGTTCTCCAACTTCAATTCCTTGTTCACTTCCACAATCTTCAGCATTTACTATAACTTCGTGGGAAATATCAACAAGTCTTCTTGTTAAATATCCTGAATCGGCAGTTCTTAGAGCTGTATCTGCCAGTCCTTTTCTTGCTCCATGTGATGACATAAAGAATTCTAATACTGTCAATCCTTCACGGAAATTTGCTTTAATAGGAACTTCAATGATTCTTCCCTGTGTATCAGCCATGTTACCTCTCATGGCAGCTAGCTGTCTCATCTGAGATATATTACCTCTGGCTCCTGAGTTCGCCATCATATAAACTGGGTTAAATTGATCAAGTCCATCCATCATTGCTTTAGTTACTGCTTCAGTAGCTTCAGACCAGACAGCAATAGTTTTTCTATATCTTTCTTCATTGATAATCTTTCCTGATTTATAATCAGCATCTATCTGAGCTACTTCTTCATCTGCTTTTGCAAGTATTTCTTTTTTAGCCTCTGGAATTTCTAAATCTTCTATTCCTACTGAAACCCCTGCCATAGCACCATAATGATATCCAAAATCTTTAATTTTATTAATCAGCTCTGCAGTTTCTGCAAATCCATGCTCATCATATAATCTAGCAATAAGTTTTTTTAGTTGTGATTTACCAAATGTTACATTATATTGTTTATCTACATCAGGAAGCATTTCATTAAACATAATTCTTCCAGGAGTAGTTTCTACTATTTCATCTTTAATTCTTACTTTAATTATAGCATGAGTATCTAATACTTCATTATTATAAGCTGTAAGAGCTTGATCTATATTTGAGAAACATTTTCCTTCACCTTTTGATCCTGGTCTATCTTTAGTCATATAGAAACATCCCATAACCATATCTTGAGAAGGTACTGCTATTGGTTCTCCATTAGAAGGAGAAATAATGTTATTTGGAGCTAACATAAGAAGTTTTGCTTCCATTATAGCTTCTGGTGATAACATTAAGTGAACAGCCATTTGGTCACCATCAAAGTCAGCATTAAATGCAGAACATACTAATGGATGAAGTCTTATAGCCTTCCCTTCAATTAGTACAGGTTCAAAAGCTTGAATAGACAATCTATGAAGAGTTGGAGCTCTGTTCAATAATACTGGATGATCTTGAATTACATCTTCAATTACATCCCATACTTTATCATCTGCATCTTCAACTAATTTCTTAGCAGTTTTAATGTTTGATGCAAGTTCTCTTTTTACAAGTTCTCTCATAATAAAAGGTTTATAAAGTTCAAGAGCCATTTTCTTAGGAATACCACATTGATTCATCTTAAGTGATGGTCCAACAACAATAACTGACCTTGCTGAATAGTCAACCCTTTTTCCAAGTAGATTTTGTCTAAATCTACCTTGTTTACCTTTTAGCATATCTGATAGAGATTTAAGCTCTCTATTATTTTGAGCAACAACTGGTTTTCCCCTTCTTCCATTGTCAATAAGAGCATCCACAGCTTCCTGAAGCATTCTTTTTTCATTTTTTACAACTATTTCAGGAGCTTTTATCTCTAAAAGTTTTTTAAGTCTATTATTTCTATTAATAACTCTTCTGTAAAGGTCGTTTAAGTCAGAAGTAGCAAATCTTCCTCCATCTAATTGTACCATTGGTCTCAAATCAGCTGGAATTACAGGAACATTTTTAAGTATCATCCACTCAGGCTTATTATTAGAAGAAATAAAATCTCTAACTATTTTAAGTCTTTTTACTACTTTCTTCCTTTTCTGTGAAGAAGTTACATCTTCCAATTCTTTTTCTAATTCGTCTCTCAAAGACTCAAGATGAGTTTTTTCAAGAAGCTTTAATACTGCTTCTGCTCCCATTAAAGCTTCAAATTTATTTCCATATAATTGTTTATATAATTTATACTCTTTTTCAGTAAGTATTTTTCCTTCTTTTAAATTACTTTCACCAGCTTCTGTTACTATATATCTTGCAAAATATAATACAGATTCTAATTCTTTTGGAGATAATCCAATAATAAGTGACATTTTATTTGGAGTTCCTTTAGAATACCAAATATGAGATACTGGAGCAGCTAAGGAAATATGTCCCATTCTCTCTCTTCTTACTTTAGATCTAGTTACTTCTACCTCACACTTTTCGCAAACAAGACCTTTATATCTCATTCTTTTGTACTTACCACAAGCACATTCCCAGTCTTTAGTTGGTCCAAATATTTTTTCACAAAACAGACCATCTCTTTCTGGATTTAAAGTTCTATAGTTGATAGTTTCAGGTTTTGTAATTTCCCCATATGACCATTCTTCAATCTTTTCAGGGGATGCTAATCTAATTCTTATTTTTTCAAAACTTCTTATTCCCATTAAATGCAAAGCCTCCTTAATTGAGATAAAGCTACATATAATTTATCTATATGGACGATAAAATGGGTTATTTGTTCTATATAACCCATGTTTACCCCTAACAATTCATTTTATTTTATTGTCTAATCTTTGAATTCAGCTAAAGGAGAATACTCAGTTGTCATATCCTCTTTATTTAACTCTTCATCTACATTTATAACATTGCCATCTTTGTCAAATAACTCAACATCAAGTGCTAATGCCTGGAATTCTTTCAATAATACTTTGAAAGATTCTGGTAAATCTGGTTCAGGCATTTCTTCCCCTTTAATTATAGCTTCATATGTTTTTGTTCTTCCTGTAACATCATCTGATTTTACAGTAAGCATTTCTTGAAGTATATTTGATGCACCATATGCTTCCAATGCCCAAACTTCCATCTCTCCAAGTCTTTGTCCTCCAAATTGAGCCTTTCCTCCCAATGGTTGTTGTGTAACCAGTGAATAAGGACCAATCGCTCTGGCATGCATTTTATCTTCTACCAAGTGGTGAAGTTTAAGCATATACATTCTTCCAACTGTTACTGGATTATCAAATTTTTCTCCTGTTCTTCCATCATAAAGATCAACTTTACCACTTCTAGGGAATCCCAGTTTTTCAAGATAATCTTTAACTTGTTCTTCAGAAGCACCATCAAATACTGGTGTAGCAATATGAGTTCCACCATTATAGTTACCCATAGCCATACCTAAGTGAACTTCAAGTACTTGTCCTATATTCATACGTGAAGGTACTCCAAGTGGATTAAGTACAACATCTAAATGTGTCCCATCTGCTAGGAACGGCATATCTTCAGCAGGAAGTACTCTTGATACAACCCCTTTATTTCCATGACGTCCAGACATTTTATCTCCAACAGTTATCTTTCTCTTCTCAGCGACCAATACTCTTATTGCTTTATTAACTCCAGCTTTAAGTTCATCTCCATTTTCTCTTGAAAGTTCAAGAATTTCTACTACAGTTCCTTTTGACCCATGAGGCATTCTAAGTGATGTATCTCTTACATCTCTTGCTTTTTCTCCAAAGATAGCCCTTAATAATTTTTCTTCTGCAGGTGGTTCTGTTTCTCCTTTAGGAGCTGTTTTACCTACAAGTATATCTCCAGGTCCAACTTCTGAACCAATAGTTATTATACCTTTAGAATCTAGTTTTCTTAAAGCTTCCTCAGAGATATTAGGTATTTCTCTAGTTATTTCTTCATCTCCAAGTTTAGTATTTCTAGCTTCTATTTCATATTCTTCCACATGAATAGATGTAAATACATCATCTTTTCTTAATCTATCAGATATTAGAATCGCATCCTCATAATTATATCCTTCCCAAGGCATAAATGCCATCAGAATATTTCTTCCAAGTGCTAAATCTCCTCCTCTTGTAGCTGGTCCATCAGCTATTACTCCTCCTGCTTTTACTTCTTCTCCAGGAGAAACAAGTGGTGTTTGATGTAAACACATAGATTGGTTAGATCTTTCAAAATTAAGCATTCTATACTTATACTCTTTTCCTTCTGGATCTTCTATGACTATCTTTTGTGCATCTACATATACAACTTTACCATCAGTTTTAGAAATAACAACAGCTCCAGAATCTACAGCAACTTTTCTTTCTAATCCAGTTCCTATATATGGTGCTTCAGTTCTTAATAATGGTACAGCCTGTCTTTGCATGTTTGATCCCATCAGTGCTCTGTTGGCGTCATCGTGTTCTAAGAATGGTATTAATCCAGCTGATACTGATACCACTTGTTTAGGAGAGATATCCAAGTAATCAACTTTTTCACCACTAATACCTACAATCTCATGACCAAATCTACATACAACATCACCAAGAAGTGCTCCATCTTCTCCAATTTTTGTATCGGCCTGTGCAATGAATAATCCTTCTTCTTCATCAGCTGCAAGATAATCTATCTGATCAAAATCAGCTTTACCATCAACAACTTTTACATATGGAGTTTCAATAAATCCATATTTATTTATTTTAGCATATATTGCTAATGAACCTATAAGCCCGATGTTTGGTCCTTCTGGTGTTTCTATTGGACAGATTCTTCCATAATGTGAATCATGGACGTCTCTTACTTCAAATCCAGCTCTCTCTCTTGAAAGACCTCCAGGTCCCAAAGCAGAGATTCTTCTCTTATGAGTTAATTCTGCCAATGGATTAGACTGGTCCATAAATTGAGATAATTGCCCAGATCCAAAGAAATCTAAAATAAGTGCATTCAATGGTCTTGTATTAAGTAAAGATTGAGAAGTTAAAGTTTCAGAATCCTGAACTGTCATTTTCTCTTTTACCATTTTACCCATTTTAGAAAGCCCTGCTTTGATCTGCATCAATAACAGTTCTCCTACACCTCTAACACGTCTATTAGACAGATTATCTATATCATCAGTATGTCCATTTCCATTATTCAAATTAATAACATACTTCATTGTTCCAATAATATCATCTTTAGTTAATAATATTTCATCTTCTGGAACATTAAGTTTTAGTCTTTTGTTCATTTTATATCTTCCAACTGGCTCAAGATCATATCTTTGAGGGTTAAAGAACATTTGTCTGATAAGCGACCTTGCAGATTCTACTGTTACTAAATCACCTGGTCTCAATTTTTTAAATACTTCTGTTACTGCTTCCTCTTTTGTAAGTGTACTATCATTCAAAACAGTATTAGCTAATAATTTATCTTCTGGTTTTACTTCCCAATAAACAACTTTTTCTATTTTGAATTCTATCATTTTTTCTATTAAAACTTCATCTATAACTGCATCTGCTTCTGCTATAACTTCACCAGTTTCATCATCATAAATATCTTCTTTAACAAAACTTCCTTCAAATCTTGTTCTTATTACACTTAAAAGCTCATCTTTGTTTTTATACTTTTGGAATATCGAGGCTAAATCTAATTCTTTAGTTTCTAAGAAATAGTCTTTTATCTCTGTATTGTTGTTGAAAAAATCAATAGCCTTTAGGAATACAGTAGCTAATACCTTTTTCTTTCTATCTATTTTTATACTCAAGAAATCATTTTTATCTGTTTCAAACTCAAGCCAAGTACCTTTATATGGAATAATTTTTCCAGAGAAAAGATCTTTTCCTGTTTGAATATTGATCTCTTTGTTGAATGAAACTCCTGGAGATCTATGCAGCTGTGATACAACAACTCTTTCAGCACCATTGATTATGAAAGTACCTCTTTCTGTCATCATTGGAACTTCTCCAAAATAAACTAAAGATTCCTGTATCTCATTTCCACTTTTCTTGTTGATCAGTCTTAATCTTACTTTCAAAGAAGTAGAATAAGTTTTTCCTCTTTTTTTACATTCAAGCTCATCATTTAATGGTGGCTCTGCTTCGTGCAATTCATAAGAAACATACTCCAACTTGATATCTCCATTAGAAGATTCAACAGGGAAAATTTCTCTAAAAGCTGATTCTAACCCCTTATCTTTTCTATTATTTGGAGCCTCTTTAGCTTGTAGAAAATCTTCATAGGAATCCAATTGGAACTCAAGAAAATGAGGCATTGTTCCTCTTTCTTTTATCCTTCCAAAATTCAATCTTTCAACGAGTTTCCCCATTAATTCACACCCCTTACTAATTCTTTAAAGTTTAATACCTAATCACTTGAAAATAAAAGGCTAAAATCTATTTCCAAATGATTAATTATCACTTTTCTAAAACAAAAATTTACATCATGATGTAATACAATTTATACTTTTAAGTTATCTTTAATAATTAGTAAAAAGGCACTCTGATTAAGAGTGCCTATTTTTTTTAATTAAATAAGATTTTTAGTTCAAAATTAAAAGTCCAATCAATTATTTAACTTCTACTGTAGCTCCTGCTGCAGTTAATTTTTCTTTTACTGCTTCAGCTTCTTCTTTAGAAACAGCTTCTTTAAGTTTTCCACCATTATCAACTAATTCTTTAGCTTCTTTCAATCCTAATCCAGTAATTCCTCTTACTTCTTTTATTACAGCTATTTTATTAGCTCCCGCTGCAGTTAATACAACATCAAATTCAGTTTTTTCTTCTGCTGCTTCTGCTACTGCTGGTCCTGCTACTGCTACTGGAGCTGCTGCAGTTACACCAAAGTGCTCTTCTAATGCACTTACTAAATCTTTTAATTCTAAAACAGTCATAGCTTCTAATTCAGCTATAAATTTTTCTCTATCGAATGCCATTTATTGTTTCCTCCTTAGTTTTTATACACAAATTTGTGATTTATTATAATTGTTATTTTATCTCATTTATTAAGCCAATTAAAACCTTTAATTATTCAGCTGCTGCTTCTTTTTTATCAGCGATAGCGACAGTTGCATAAGCAAGTTTTCTGATTGGTCCAAGCATTGAGTTAAGCAACATAGAAAGTAATTGATCTCTTGAAGGTAATTTAGCAAGAGCTTCTATTCCTTCAGTCTCAACTCTTTTCCCTGTTAAAACTCCACCTTTTATTTTGAAAATATTTTGTTTTGCTTTAGCCTTATCTTTTGCTAAATCAAAAACGATTTTTGCAGGAGCTACTGGATCATTATATCCAAAAGCGAAAGCTGTAGTTCCTTCCAAAATATCTTCAAAAGAATCCTCAACACCTGCTTCTTTAAGAGCTATTTTGAACAATCTATTTTTAGTTACTAGATATTCAGCACCAGCTTCTCTCATTTTTCTTCTCAATGCAGTTTCATCATTAACACTGATTCCTTGATAATCAACTAATACTACTGATTGAGCTTTTTTAATTTTTTCTACTAGTTCAGCTACGTGATCTATTTTTGCTTGAGTTGCCATTTATTTTTTCACCTCCTCTTTTCTTAAAAATTACCTCCGTGCCAAAGAATGGAACGGAGGTTAAAATCACACTATGAGGCTAGCGAAACCTGCTTCCAACCTCGGTAGGGTAATTAAGGTTAAACCACCTACGGTCTTTGGTTTGGATCTATATTAAATTATTTATCCAACATATTTAGCAACTAATGCAGGGTCCATTTTTATTCCAGGTCCCATTGTTAGCGACACAGCAACTGTTCTTAAGTATTGACCTTTAGAAGATGCTGGTTTTAATCTTGTAATTTGATCTAAGAAAGCTTTGAAGTTTTCTTCAATTTTCTCAGGAGCAAAATCAGCTTTACCAATTGGTACATGAATTGACCCTAGTTTGTCCACTCTGAATGCTAGTTTACCTTTTTTAAATTCAGAAACAGCAGCAGCAATATCTGGAGTTACAGTTCCTGATTTTGGATTTGGCATTAATCCTTTAGTTCCCAATATTTTTCCTAGTCTTCCTAATTTAGGCATCATGTCAGGTGTAGCAATAACTAAATCAAAATCTAACCAACCTTGTTGAATCTGAGTGATATATTCATCAGAACCTGCATAATCAGCACCAGCTTCTAAAGCCTTTTGAACATTAGCTTCTGAAGTGATAGCTAATACTTTTACAGTTTTCCCTGTTCCATGTGGAAGAACAACTGTTCCTCTTACTTGTTGATCAGCATGTCTTGGATCTACACCAAGTCTTAATGCAACTTCTACAGTTTCTGTAAATTTAGCAGTTTTTGTTTTTAAAACTAATTCTAAAGCTTCTTTCACTTCATAAAGCTTTCCAGTTTCTATTAACTTAGCAATTTCTAAGTATTTTTTTCCTCTATGTTTTGCCATTTTTTTAATTTCCTCCCTTTGTGGTGATGCGGAATAATCCTACCACTTAATATAACCATGGTACTCTGTACCATATACAACAGATTAATTAGTCTACTATTTTGATTCCCATTGATCTTGCTGAACCAGCTATAATTTTCATAGCAGCTTCTACTGATCCTGCATTTAAGTCAGGCATCTTTGTTTCTGCAAGTTCTCTTAATTTTGCTGTTGTTATTTGTCCAGCAACTTCTTTTTTAGAGTTTTTAGCTGCTGACTGGATTCCTGCTGCTTTCTTTAACAAGTCAGATGCAGGTGGAGTTTTTAGTATAAATGTGAAAGATCTATCATTATATACAGAAATTTCTACTGGAATTACCCATCCAGCTTTATCTTGAGTCTTTGCATTAAATGCTTTACAGAATTCCATAATGTTAACTCCATGTTGCCCTAATGCTGGTCCAACTGGTGGAGCTGGATTAGCTTTACCTGCTGGTAGTTGTAGTTTTATTATTTTAATTACTTCTTTTGCCATTTTATTTAATTACACCTCCATAAATTGTGTGGTAATGACGGTGTCATCTCCCACTAAAAAGACATAACTTACTATGCCTTCTCAACACTGTTAAAATCTACTTCTATAGGAGTCATTCTCCCAAACATTTCGATCATAACTTTTACTTTCTTTTGTTCCATATCTATTTCTGCTACTTTTCCTTCATGACCTGTAAAACCTCCTCCAAGGATTTTTACAAAATCACCAAGTCCAAAGTTAATTTTTACAACTTCTTTATTTTCTTTTTCTTCCTTTGGAATATCATAACCAATAACTCTGAATATGTTTAATACCTCATCATCTTCCATAGGAATAGGGTCAGAACCAACACCAACAAATCCTGTTACTCCATTTGTGTTTCTTACTACATACCAAGCATTAGAATCAACTCTAAAGTTTATTCCATCTTCACTTTCCTCTCTTGTTGCTACCATTTCTAGCATAACATATCCAGGAAATATTTTTCTGGCTACAGTTTTCTTTTTCCCTCTAACCTCTTCAATAGTCTCTTCCTCAGGAACTAGCACTTTTGTAACTATTTCTCCAATTCCAAGTGTTTCTATTTTTTGTTCAAGGTCAGTTTTTACTTTTTTCTCATACCCTGAATAAGTATGAATCATAAACCATTTTTTTACTAATGTTTTTTCCATTATATTATCCTCCAAAAAGAGAGACCAATACTTTCAACAGTCTAGAAGCAATTAAATCAAAAACTCCCAAATAAATGCTTAAAACTAAGCTCATAACAATTACCCAAAGAGTTGAATTTACAATCTCTTCTTTTTTAGGCCATTGAACCTTGGAATATTCCATTTTTATTCCTTGAAACAGATTCATAAAACCACCTTTAATTTCGACTTTAATATAAAAAATGGCAGGTCAAGAGGGACTCGAACCCCCAACCCTCGGTTTTGGAGACCGATGCTCTACCAATTGAGCCATTGACCTGCATGTTGTAAATTTACATAAAAAACTATTTTTTAGTTTCTTTGTGTAAAGTAACTTTTTTGTCCCACTTACAGTATTTATTAATTTCTAATCTTTCAGTAGTGTTCTTTTTATTTTTTGATGTACTATAGTTTCTTCTTTTACACTCTGTACATTCTAATTGAATATTTACTCTCAATTTTACACCTCCACTCATTAACGGTATCTTTGCGATCCTCCCATATTAAGTCATAATATGGTGAAAAAGAGTTTACTCTATCTTGCTTTCTAAGACATAGAATATAATATCAGATTTTCTTAACTTTGTCAAATAATTTTATTAAAATGTTTTAAATTTTCTTTTTCTGACAAAGAAAAAAGCTTGGCAAGTACCTATCCTCCCGGGAGGCTTCCCTCCAAGTACTTTCAGCGTTTACGGGCTTAACTTCTGGGTTCGGTATGGGACCAGGTGT
>NZ_JAWDXO010000030.1 GCF_032477075.1 Fusobacterium sp.
CAAATAATCCATTAAATGTAAGCATTATTCTTAGTAATGGTATAAATCCAATTTTTCCAATTATAATTCCTGCTATCAAACCTATTATCAGTTTTGGTAATAAGCCAAGTTTTTTCATTTTTCCCCACCTCATTAAATTTTCTAAATATTTTATCTAGTTTTAAAACCTATTAGAATATATACCATAATTTTATCTTTTAATCAAGCCTTTATTCCCAAAATATGATAGTTTTTTTATATTTGAAACATATTATAATTATATAACTCTGTATTTTCAATACATTGAAGTATGTTCTTGATAAAATAAAAATTCATTTTTTATAGAGATAAATGAGTAATTTCTACTTTTAATAAAATTATGATATAATATATTACCAAATATAGATATAAATTGGAGTGGTTTTTATGATAAAAGGAAATACAGATGGAATTAAAGATTTTATTTTAAATGAATTAGATTCTCTTCATGATATAACAGTTGAAAAAAATAAAATAATAGAGCCAGAAATGCTTGCTCTTATAGCTTCAGTAAGCAGCAGAATAAACAGAGAAATTAACATTGCCATTGACAGAAAAGGAAATGTTACAGAAATATCCATTGGTGACAGCAGCAGTGTACAACTTCCTTTTTTAAATGTTCAGGAAAAAAGATTGAGCGGAACAAGAGTTATACATACTCACCCAAGTGGAAGTTCAAATCTGTCTAGCATTGATATATCTGCCCTTACAAAATTAAAATTAGACTGTATAGTTGCCATTGGAATAAATGAAGATTCTATAACAGGAATGAGTATTGGATTTTGCAGTGTAAATGGAAATGACCTTTCACATGAAATTATTGGTCCTTTATCTGTAGAAGAAATTGTAAATTATGACTTTCTTTCTAAAGTTGAAGAAATAGAAAACTTCCTTAAAAAAAGAGAAGTTATTGAAAATGATGATGAATATGCAATTCTTGTAGGCTTAGATGATAATGAAAGTCTTGATGAACTGGCTGAATTAGCTAAAGCATGCAATGTTAAAGTAGTAGCTAAATTCTTTCAAAAGAAAACTAAAATAGATTCATGTTATTTTATTGGACCTGGAAAAGCAAAAGAACTTACTGTCTTCAAACAATTAAAAAAAGCTAATCTTATTATTTTTGATGATGAGCTTAGTGGTTTACAAGTAAGAAACTTAGAGGAACTTACAAGCTGCAAGGTTATTGACAGAACTATTCTTATTCTTGAAATATTTGCTACAAGAGCCAGAACAAGAGAAGCAAAAATTCAGGTAGAGCTTGCACAATTAAAATATAGAAGCAGCAGACTTCTTGGTTTTGGTTCCACAATGTCTAGAACTGGTGGTGGTGTAGGAACTAAAGGTCCTGGAGAAAAAAAACTGGAAATTGATAAAAGAAGAATAAGAGAAACTATCTATGATTTAAAACAAGAATTAGAAAAAATAAGAAAAACAAGAGTAACTCAAAGAGAAAAAAGAGATGAATCTGGTATACCTAAAATATCTCTTGTTGGATATACAAATGTTGGAAAATCTACTCTTAGAAATCTTCTTGTCAATATGTATGCAGCTGATAATACTTCTAAAAAAGAAGCTGTTTTTGCTGAAAATATGCTATTTGCAACTTTAGATATTACTACCAGAGCAATAGTTCTTCCTGACAAAAGGATAGCTTCTCTTACTGATACAGTAGGATTTGTAAGAAAGCTTCCGCATGATTTAGTAGAGGCTTTTAAGTCTACCCTTGAAGAAGTAAGTTTTTCTGATTTAATAATACATGTTGTTGATATATCAAGTGAAACTGTTTCTGAACAAATTTTAGCTGTGGAAAAAGTACTGGGAGAGTTGAATGCTTTAGATAAACCATCTTTTCTTGCATTAAATAAATTTGAAATGGCTTCGCCAGAGCAAATTGCTACAGTAAAAGAAAACTTTAGCAAATATCAAATGATAGAAATCAGTGCTAAAGAAAATAAAAATATTGATGAATTTTTACAAATGACTGTATCACTATTACCACAAACTACTAGAAAATGTACTTATTTAATACCTTACAGCAATACTTCTATGAGTGCCTTTCTTCATAGAAATTCTATTATTCAAGAAGAGAAGTATGAAGGAAATGGTATAAAAATAATTGCTATAGTCAATGATGAAATATACAATAAATGTAAAAAATTCATGATTGAGGAGAATATATGTTAAAAATAATACTGGAAATTTTAAAATTAGCTCTTCCAGCAGTTGGGGAAATGATTCTTTATATGATGATATGGGTATTGGATACCATAATGGTTGGAAAACACAGTGGACAATTGGGAGTTTCTGCTGTTGGCCTCAGTTCAGAAGTAATGTACACATTTACAAATATAATTGTTGCTATGGGATTATCAATTTCTGTTACCTCGATAATTTCAAGGGCAATTGGTGGAAAAAATTATGAAAAAGCAAGATTGACTTCTGATATTACTTTAAGGTTAGGCCTTATATTTGCTTTTTTAATGGGAGGAATATTTTTTTGTTTCCCAGAAAAAATACTGACAATTGTAGGTGCAGAAAAAGATATTTTATCTCTTGCAACTAAATATATGAGAATATGTTCTTTTGCTGTAATATGCAATATGACAACAAGTATATTCAATGGGATATTCAGAGGCTGTAAAAATACTAAAACACCTCTTTTTACAGCTATAATTGTAAATGTAGTAAATTTATCTCTTGATTATTTACTTATATTTGGTAAATTTGGTGCTCCAGAATTAGGAGTTGTAGGAGGTGCTATTGCTACTGTTGCTGGAAATGTATGTGGACTTTTATTTACTTTAAGTCAATTAAAGAAAATTCCATTTAAACTAAGTCCATTTGCTCCATTTAATAGAGAATATTTTAAAGAATTAGTAAAATTGACTATTCCTTCATCATTACAAGAAGGAGCTTTCAGTATAAATAAATTAATAAATGTAGCCGTTATAATGACACTGGGAAGTTTATCTTTTGCTTCCAATCAGATAGCTATTACAATTGAAAGTATTTCTTTTATGCCTGGATGGGGATTTGCCATAGCTTGTACTTCTCTTACTGGATATTGTATAGGTCAAAAAGATTATGCAAAAGCTAAGATATATATAAATTATTCTATATACCTTGCTTCTGGAATTATGGGATTATTTTCTATAATCTTCCTTATTTTTCCTGAAAAACTCATTTCTCTTTTTATTAAAAGCAGTGAAACTGAAGTTATAGCTCTTGGAACAGCCTGCCTTATGCTTGCTTCAATAGAACAGATACCAATAGCTATTTCTATGGTATTAGGAGGAGCTTTAAAAGGAACTGGAGACAGTAAGACTCCATTTAAAATAGTTTTATTTACAAACTGGGTAATACGGCTTCCTCTTGTATATTATTATATTTACTTAAAGAGAAGTTCTGTAACTTACTTTTGGAAAATAACAGCTCTGCAATGGATAATAGAAGCTATTATTATTTTCGTAGTCTACCAATACAAGTGGAAAAAATATTACCAAGTTACAGATTTAAAAGAAAAAATTGCATAATTTAAAGCAAAATAGAGAGGTTAAAATTTTAACCTCTCTTTTCTATATTTATATTAAATTAAAATCTACTTTTAAATATGAAAACAATATCTCTGCCATTTCATTACCATATTCTTTTCTAAAATCTTTTAAAACTTTTAAAGCTATTTCTTCTCCTCTTATTTTAAAAATAGATGTTGTAATATCTTTAAAAGTCTTATAGCAATGTCCGCAATGATAATCAAATTTTTTTATATTTTCTTCATTTCTTATAATTTTCTGATTCTTTTTAAAATCAGCTTCTCTCATAATTTGAATACAGTATTCATGTTCATATATGCTTTGAGGAACTTCAAAAACTAGATAGGGATTAAAGCCTCTGACAATAGCTTTGTCTAGGTGAGTACAATAAATAATTCCTGCCTTTGTTAAATCCATCTTTTTAAATTGTTCTGCCCAAGGACATTGCAAAATTTTTATTTCATAATTTGGAGAAAAAGATATCTCTTCAACTGTATTGACAGCACCTTCATTTTTTAATGTTTCACTGCTGACCCATTCTCCATATTCCCTATATACAGCAAATGTGAGTTCTTTATTATCTCTTATTGCTCTTTGAGCCATTCTTGAACCTCTCTGTTCAGCGTAACGTTGAACTGCCAGTACAAAAGCTTTTTCCCCCTGCCCTCCATAATTTCCTACAAGTTCTCTATAAAATGAAGCTGCTATAAAAGCATGATGTCTTTCTGTAAATTCTTTCATAAATTCCCTCCCAAGATTTACTATATCTCATGAAAATATTATATAACATATTTTACAACTTGTACTTTCACTCTAACAAATATTTTAATGGAAAAATGAAACTCATTTACTAATGAGATGGAAAATAGTTAATTTAATATATTTATATTATTTTACATCTGCTTCTAAAAATTTAAAAAGATCTATTTGATCTATTATATCTTGATTATGTTTTAATAGGAGATGGTTCTCTATTCCACTCATCTGCATTATAACATTTCTGTTATCCTCTTCATGACCTGTTCTCTCATATAATCTTTCAATGGAATTAAATATAAATCCTTGTATTTTTATTCCCATATTTTCCAGTGCATTTACTGTTAACATTGTATGATTTATACTTCCTACTTTATTTCCAGTAACAACTATTACTGGTATATCAAGCATTTTTATCAAATCATACATATAATATTTTTCTCTAATAATAGGAACAAATAACCCCCCTGCTCCTTCAACTATTAAAGTATCATATTTTTCAGTTAACTTTTCCCAATGTTTTTTTATTTTCTCAGGTTTTACTTCTGTCTTATCTATTTCAGCTGCCAAATGTGGAGATACTTCAGCTCTCAGTAAATATGTTGTCATATCAATATCATATGGAATTTTATTATATTCACATAAGAATTCTACATCTGGGGAAACCAATTTTCCAAGCATTTCAAAAGCTCCACTTTGAATGGGTTTATAATATCCTCCATTTCTTTTCTTTATACCTTGATAAAGAAGAGCACTCACATAGGTCTTTCCAATTCTTGTATCTGTTCCTATTATAAAATAACCCTTATTTAAGTTCATACTCTTTCCCCCTGATTATTTTTTTGTCATTTTTTATAGTATTCTCCATTAACATCAAAAAATTTTCTGCCACTACTGGATTTATTTCAGTTTTCATCTCCAATTTTTGTAATTCCTCTGATGTTATCCTTTCATTAATATAATTAAGAAATGTTTTAGAAAGTATTGCCTTTATTTTTACAAACTCCATAGATTCTGCTCTTTGTATATTTACTGGAATAGAGTATGCTTTCTTATGTTCTTTTATATTTTTAATAAAACTTTTCATAATTTAAGTAGCTCCTTTTTTATCCTTTAACAAATTTCTCTACATTCAAATATATCACAAATTTACAAATATTTAAAGTACTATGTATTATTGAGGTTTTTTATGATAAAATATTTTATAATACTAAAAAAACAGAAAGTGGGGTTTGAATAATGGAAAAAAAAATAAGAATAACTCTCCTTAAGCAAGTCTTAGAAATAATTGAATCTGACTTGGAAAATTTTAAAATAACAAAAAATTATCTCTTAAATTATATATTTGAGTATATGAAAAATGAAAAAATAAATAATAATTTTTTCTTTGATGGAGAAAAATCTGTTATACAGTTTAATTTAAATAAAAAAAACCTAAGTACATATTATGATTTTTTAATGGAAAAAAATATACAGGTAGAAGCAGATTTCATAAGAAAACTTATTTATAAGTATGCCAATCAATCGAGAAAAAACAGAGAACTTTTTATTTTTCAATCTATAATTGAAAGACTGGAATCTGGAATAAAAGATAAAAAAATTATAAAAATACATTTTAAAGATAAAAGAATAACTTCTGTTCTTCCATTTTATATAGGAAGTTCTAAACTTGAACTTTCCAATTATCTTTTTTGTTATGATATGAATGAAGGAAAATATAGAAATTACAGAATAAGTAATATAGATACTATTTTTATTACCAAAGAAATAAAAATTTGGGAAGATATAAAGTTTATAGAAAAAGTTATAAAAGATTTTGATCCATTTCTTTCACAAGGAAAAGAAATAAAGGCTATGTTAACTTCAGAAGGTGAAAAACTCTTAAAAGAAATTAAGTTGAATCGTCCTGAAATTATCTCTAAAAAAGGAAATCTTTATGAGTTTCAATGTTCAGAAGAAAAAGCTAAAAGATATTTTACATACTTCTTAGATGAAATTGAAATATTAGAGCCCTTAAGTCTACGAGAATGGTTTAAAAATAAATATAAAAATGCCTATAAAAAATATCTTGACAATTTTATTTTTAAAAAGTAAAATAATGAAAAATAAATTTTGTTTTATTTTTTAAAGGAGGGATATTTATGACAGAAAAAAATCTTAATCTGATCAGAGAACTTGAAGAACAAATTGAAGATATCAAAATCAAACTAAAAGAAAGTAATTGTGAAGATGAAAAAGAAAAACTAGCTGATGATTATCAAAAAATATATACAGAATTAAATGAAGTATATATGAAAAATGAAAAAATTATGAATAGATTGGAAAGAGAAAATGTACTATAGTGCTATTACCTGTAATATCCAATGAAAAAAGCTGACTAAATATATATTTTAGCCAGCTTTTATTTTATTATTTATTTTATTATTTATTTTATTATTTATTTTTTTACTTTATATATACTTATCAATTTTTTTGTAAAGTTCTATAAATTTTTATAAAATTCTTTATTCAGCCTTCCTAGTTAAGAAATTTTCAAATATACTATTTTTAGATTGAGGTTTCCCAAAATAATAACCTTGAATATAATCAATTTCCAAATTGCTTACAAGTTCAAATTCTTCTTTGGTTTCAATTCCTTCCAAACATACTTTTATACCTACTGAATGGCAAATTCTTGTAATAAATTCAATAAAAGTAATATCAAATCTGCTTTTTACTATATCTTTCACAAAAGCACGATCTATTTTTACTATATTTGCAGGGACTTGTTTTAATATTCCTAATGAAGAATAGCCAGTTCCAAAGTCATCCATTGCTGTTTTTATTCCTATTTCCTTCATTTGTGAATATATTCCATGTAATGTTTCGATACTTTTTATTACACAACTTTCTGTTAATTCTAAAATAATATTTGAAGGAGGAACTTTTTCTTGCATAATTATGGTTTTCACATCATTTAGAAAGTTTTCTTCCAAGAATTGTATAAATGAACAATTTACACTGACAGTAATATCTTTATCATACTCTAACATTTCTTTGCAAGTTTTTACAGCTTCCTTCAGTATCCATTTTCCAACTGGTATTATCAATCCACTTTCTTCAAGTATTGGAATAAATTCTATTGGAGAAATGCTACCAAATTTTTCACATTTCCATCTTAATAAAGCTTCCACTCCTTTTAAATTTGTGGTTTTACAAAATACCTGTGGCTGATAAAATACTTCAAACCCCTCAAATCCATTTTCTATACTTTCTCTAATATGGCGAAGTATTTCTAAAAAGCGTGATTTATATTCCAATATATCATTAGAAAAAAATACTATTCTATCTTTTCCACTTTTTTTAGCATACTGTAATGAATAATCTGTATATTTATACAATTCTTGATATTTATTTCCATCTTGTGGATAAAGTGAACACCCAGCTGAAAGAGTTACAAATATCTTAGATTTTTCAAGAAGCTGCTGACATGAGAATTTTGTTTTTATATTATCATATATATTTTGTATCTCATGACTATCTGTATTTTCTACAAGAATTCCAAATTGATCTCCATCTAATCTATATGCTAGGGCATTTCTTGGAAGAGATGATTGAATTATCTGGGCTATCATTTTTAAAACACTATCTCCAAATTCTCTATCATACATTTCATTCACTTGCTTAAATTCATCTATTCCTAAAATTATCATTCCAATAGTTTCAACAGAATAATCTTTTATTTTTTCTTCAAAAGATTTTGAAAATTCATTTATATTAAGCAGTCTGGTTAAAATATCTATTTTATTTTGTTTTCCAAGTAAAGTAATTATACCAGCAAAAATACTTGGTTCCCCAACTTCATCACGCATTAAATGCCCTCGACATCTAAGCCAAATATATTCTCCATCTCTATTTTTAGCTCTGAATTCTACTAAATGATAATCTGCTTGGCCTTGTCCTATCTCCATATTAGATTGATAAAATTTTTCCCAATCATCTTCATGAACTATATTTTTCCAGATAAAAATTGGGTTTTGAATTATTTCAGAAGGAAGATTAAACATTTCTACCATTGCAGAGGTATATTTAAATCTACCAGTTTTCATATTACATATATAAATGAAATCATCTGTACTCATAACAAGTGCCTCATATAAAAGGTCTTTATTATAAATAAAATCTTCTTCAGTTGCAATAGATTTTGTATTGCTTTCATCCCTATGCTCATCAGTTTTATTTTTATGATATTTCAATTTTTGAAAATAAAGTTTTTTATCAGCTCTTGCTATAATATCATTTTCAAAAATCTCTTCATCAGGATAGGCTTCTGCTGTTCCAAAACAAAAAGAAAAATTAAACTCTGTTTTTAGTTCTTTCTTTTTAATTTTAAGATTATCAACACATTCAAATAGCAATTTTATAACTTCTTTTTCAGTTCTATTTTCAAAAACAACTATAAAATTATCTCCCTCTAGTCTGAATATAAATTCCTTTTCAGTTAAACAATTTTTTATTATTTTTATGGTTTCTATGATGACTTTATCTCCCTCTATATGACCATATTTCTTATTAATCATTTTTAAGTCATCCATATCTACTGAAGCTATTACAAAATTCTTTTTAGATTTTTTAGCATCTTGAAAAGCTTTAGCCATTTCACTTTTTCCAGCTCTCCAATTCAATGCTTCACCACATAAAATATCCTGAAGAATATTTTTTTTCAGAGTAATTGTATCTGTTATGTCAGTAGACTCTTGAAAATGTACTATAGACTCATCTGTCCACTTTATTAAACTATCATAATTTTCATAAATTTTTCCAGTAATAGTTCCATTTTCTCTCCATACAATGCTGGGATTTTCTTCTTTTTTCTCTAAAAGTTTTGGTACTGGGCAAAAATCACATCTTTTTTCCATTCCTTTTTGAAGAACCTGCCAGCATATTTTTCCTTCAGGTTCAGTAATATTATAGGTTTCTTTCATTTTTTTATTCATAAATAATATTTTATCATTCTTTATATCAGTAATATAAAGATTTACATTCATATTATCCAGAATTTCATTAAATATCCAAGATTGTGTAAAAAATTCATCAAATTTATATTTATTTGTATAAAACATTTCTAAAACTAAAGCAAATGTTTTTAATAATTTAATCTCTTCTTCATCCCAATTTCCTTTTTCTTTTCTCTTACCAACCAGTATTCCACCAATACAAAATTCTTCCTGAATATTTTTTACAGGAAGAAAAAGAAAATTACTTTGAAGTGTATTTTTTATTTTATATATCTTTTCATTGCTTTCTAAAGCAATATATTTTTCACCTTCAATTGATTTTTCAAATAATCCCATAAGATTATTATATAAATATTTCTTTATTGTGGTATTACTTATTTCAGAATCATTCCAAAAAAAGTCGCTTCTTATCTGCTTTTTTCTATTTAATATAATAACTCCTAATAAGGAAATATCACATTTTTTCTTCAGCTCTTCTAATATTTTTAATTTTTCTGTGTATGTATATTCATCTCGTTTCAAAATTTTTTCCAAACTTAAAAAAGCTTCATAAACATTTTCCGTTTTTAATCTCCCCAGATTCATATTATCACCTATTTTTTTAATAATTATATTTTATTACTATCTTCCCAATAAATTAATATTTTTTATAACATTTAACTATCAAAGGCAAGTAAATAATATTTTACTTGTCTTTGATAAAAGCTTAAACTATTTAATTTCTTTTTTTTTCTTTTCTAAATATTCATTTTGAACTCTTTCTATAACATCAAGCATTTTCTTTTGAATATGAGCATAACCAACTTCTTTAATATGAGGAAGGTTACAATTTGAACAATCTTTTATTCCATGAGGAGTGTATTTAAAATTTCCTCCACATTCTTCTCCCATCATATATAATGGACAATAACAAAACATACAATTAAAATCTTCTATATTTTTTATCTCATGACATGGAAAAAACTCACATTCTTTATGATGTATAAATTTGTAATTATTCATTAAAAATACCTCCTATTTTACATCTTATTTTAACTATACATCTTTTAAGCTATTAAATCAAGAGAAACATTATCATCATAAATTTTTTAATAATCTCTAATATAAAAATTTATCTTTTAATATATAAAGCTTTTATTCTATCTTTCTTGTTTAGTAAGAATTCTAATTTCTTTCTCTTCATACATTATTTTTCCACCTTTCAAAAAAAATTGAATAGGATATATCTCTACCCCTTTTTCCATTGCTTCATAAAATAATTCTGAAAATTTTGGATCAGTCTCCCATTTAGGTCTAAATGTATTTGATTCTCTGAATATAAGAAGCAATACAGCTGCTCTATCCCCTTTTTCTTTTATTTCTATTAATTCTCTTAAATGTTTTTGAGCTCTTGTACTTGGAGCATCTGGAAACATTGCTTTTTTATCTAATGAAAGTGAAACTCCCTTTACTTCTACCCATATTTTTTCATTATCTTTTTCAATAAGATAGTCTATACGGCTGTCTCCATATTTTACTTCAGCTTTTATATGAGTATAATCTCCAAAAGGTGATAAATTTTTATCTCTTAAAAATTTTTCTGATATATATCTATGGTAAGATGAATTTATCAGAATATCTTCCTTATCATCTGAAAATGCTGATATTACATCCCATTGAGTCTTCCGTATACTTCCTTCCTTAGCTTTTTTTATTCCTACACTGTTATCTTCAAAAAGGAGTTCTCTTATTCTTCCTGAATCATGTACATGACATGTTACCACTGTATTATCTTCTAACTTAATATCTGCCACAAACCTATTAGGTCTTTCTAAAAATTTTCCTCTTTTATCTATTCCAATTTCATAAATCAATTTTCCTTTTCTCATTATATATCTCCTAATGTAAAATAAGGCTGACTATACATAGTCAGCCTTTATATCTAATTTTTTATTAATACTTCCCATCAGCTAAATCTCTAAAGTTTACATCCTGCAATCTAGATATAAATTGAGATTCTATATCTTTAAACACTCTGTGTACTCCACAGTTACCTTTTCTTAAAGTACAACTTTCTGGTGATTCTAGGCAGTCTTTAATGCAAATATTACCTTCAATTGATTCTATTGCGTCTTTTAAAGTTATTTCATGACTCTCTTTCTTTAATTTATATCCACCCTTAGCTCCTTTAAAAATCAAAACAAGATCTGCTTTTTCTAGTTTTTTAAGTATTCTCAAGCTGAATAAATGAGGAATTTCCTCTTTTTCTGAAATTTCATTTGATGAAATAATTCTATTATCTCCATTTATTGTTAAATACAGCAGTATTCTAAATACATATTCAATTTCATTTTTTAATCTCATTTCAGTCTCCTATAATCCCATAAGTAAATTTATATACTGATTTTTACACACTATACTTCATAAGTATATCACATTACTTCTATAATAACAATAATTTTTCCGTACTTTAATTTTCAACTTCAGTGGCATTTTCCACATTTTCACCTAAAGCAGCCTTTATTGCTACAATAGCAACTTCTAATTGCAATAGATCTGGTTCTTTTGTTGTTATCCTTTGTAAAGATAATCCTGGAAATGCTAATGCTCTTACCCAGATTTTATCTAAATGGTTGCTGCTATATCTCTGTATTTCATAAGATATCCCAGCTATAAGAGGCATCAATATAACTCTTAAACCTACTTTTATTATTACTCTTTCTATTCCATTTGCTGGAACTGGCAATATAAAATCCATACATGAAAATACTATAATTGATATAAGCATTACTATTAACAGAAAACTTGTTCCACATCTTGGGTGAAGTGTTGTAAATCCTTTTGCATTTTCTGGTGTAAGTTCCATTTTATTCTCATAAGCATAGATAGATTTGTGCTCTGCTCCATGATATTCATACACTCTTTTTACATCTTTTGAGAAGGATATTACCCATATGTAAAATACAAAGAATGCAAGCCTTAATGCTGCTTCTAATAAATTAGAATATATTCTGTTGTCTGCAAAAATAAAACTACTGATAAGAGATGGAAAAACTACAAATAATCCTATTCCCAGCCCTAAAGATACCACTGTTGTCATTACTGCTTCTTTCTGTGAAAGCTGTTTTTCTTCTTCCTCTTCTGATTGGTTTGCAGAAAATGTAAGCTCCTTTATTCCAAGTACCAATGCATCAAATAAAGTTACTGCTCCTCTGATAAATGGTATCTTTGCAAGCTTATTCCTCTTTCCGCCTACCTTTGTTTTTTTATATACTATTTCTCCTGAGGGCTTTCTTACTGCTGTTGCCAGCCATTCAGGGCTTCTCATCATCACACCCTCAATAACTGCTTGCCCTCCTATACTAACTCTTTCTATCAATTTTCTCACCTTTCTTAAAGATTGCTTTTGAGTATAACAAATGTTAAATCATCCACCTGTTCATAATCACCTCTAAATTTATTCAATTCTTCCAATATAGCTATTTTTATTTCTTCAGGTCTTTTTAATTTATTCTGATAAACTACTTCTTTAAGTTTATTTATACCAAACATATCTTTATTTTTATTTTCTGTTTCATTTATTCCATCAGTATAGAAGATTACTATATCTCCTTTACCAAGTTTAATTTCCCCTTGTTTATATTTATATTCATTCAAAAATCCAATAGCTACACCTTTCACAGTATGAAGTTCAACAGTATCAGTTTCTGCTCTATATACTACTAAAGGATTGTGACCAGCATTTGAATAATGCAAGGTTTTTGTGTCTTTATTATATTTACTATGCATCATTGTAATAAACATATCCTCTGTTATATCAGGATATATAATTCTATTTAATTCATTTAGATTTTCAGCTGGACCTGTATCCCCAGTTATAGTTAATGTCTTTAATACTGATCTTCCCAGAGCCATTAGAAATGCTGCTGGAACTCCTTTGCCACTAACATCTGCTATTGTTATAGAAAAATTATTATTATCAAGAATAGTATAATCATAATAATCTCCACCTATCTCTTTTGCAGGTTCAAAATAATTTGCAATTTCTAATCCAAAGACTTCATCTATATCTTCTGGAAGTATTTTCTTTTGAATTCTTGCTGCAACTTCCAATTCATTTGACATTCTCTCTTTAATAATAAGATCAGAGTATATTTGAGCATTATTTATTGCTATAGAGACCTGTATTACAAGAGCAGATATAGTTTCTTCATCTAAATCTATAAGTTTATTTTTATCTTCAATAACATAAATAACTCCTAATTCTTTCCCTTTCACTACCAAAGGTGAAATAACTACTACTTCATCTTTTTGTACAGCAAAACCTACTGATAGTTCTTCATATATCTTTTTGAAATCATTCCTTGTAAATTCCTTTAATATCTCTTCGGGATATGAAACTTCCCCCTTAAATTTGATTATTCCTTTTATTCTCTTATTTTTAAGTTTTCCATTTTCCCATAAATAAAGAGAAATTCTTTTAGCTCCTGTGAGTACAAAATATGCATCAAGAATTATATTTATGATTTTCTCTACTTCTAATATGGATAAAACTGCTCTAGATAGAGAGTTTAAATTAGAAAGATTTTCAACTCTTCTTTCAAGTATATGATTACTATATTCTAGTTGAGTAGATTTTGTAACAAGAGCATCATATGTAACTTCCAATTCTTTTCTATATTCTCTCAGTTCTTCAATAGAATTTTCCAACTCTAGTTCCTGTTTGATTATTTTATTCAAAGTTTCTGTGTATTCATCTTTAAGTATATCTGGGATGTCTTCTATATCTTTCTTAGCCCTAAGGCTTGTGAGTACCCTAATTATATCTCCAAAATGTTCTTTCTCCTGTCTTTTCAAAACATAAAAAAATAAAATCAGCAACAGAATCAGAAAAAATATATATAGCATTAATTAATCCTCCATTGAGTGTCCCCATCTTTAATCTTTAAAATATCTCTTCCTTTTTCATTTTCTTTAACACTTGCCTTCTTTAAAATTACCCCTTTAGGTTTTATAACTTTAAAGTTTTTTAAATCTTTTATTTTTAATCCTTTTTCTTCATTTTCAAGATTCTCTACAAGTGAAGATGGATTAGCAATATTTATAACACGTACTCCAAATTCATAATCTTTTATATTTTCAGTTATCATTCCTTCAGTTAAAACTATTTTATCAGAAACAAGTGTTTCCCAAGAAGCTCTTTTTAAAATAATAACTGAAGATAAAATGCTCTTCTCTTTCCCTAAAGTACTCTCAGTATATAATGGAAGCCTAGTTTTTCCTGCTTCTTCAATATTAGAACTATTAACTTCTATAATAAAGTCATTCTCAATTGGTTCAAAAGTCTTTGATATCATTTTTCTATTTTCAAATATTTCTTCTACCATCTTCATTTTATCAAGTTCAGTATAATAGTTACTAGGATTATAATCTTTTTCTCTCTTCAAATAGTTCAACCAGTAGTATACCTGCTTATTTAAATATCCTTGAAAAATACCAGCATTTTCTGGATAATTTATATCTATTTTAGAATCTATAAATTCCTTTTCCTCTTCAGTCAATTCAGAAGCTGGTTTGTAATAAATTTTTTCTGCTTCTCTAACATCTCTTTTTCCTATATTTTTTATATCTTGATATAACTCAAAAGGTATTATCAAATTTATATCTTTATTGTGAGCTACCATTTTTGACATAAGAATACTGAATTTTTCGTAAAAAGCATCTCTGTCTGAAGGTATTTTAGGGTAATCCAATTTGTATATTTTAAGTGTATACTCCCCTTTTGGCATCTTGTTTGCAAATTCGACTACCTGACTTTCATCTCTCCTTGCAATCAGTTTTTGACATCCAGTCATTAATAATACAGTCAGTAAAAATAATACAAAGGCATTTCTCTTCATCATTTCCTCCAATTTATTTTTTTCTTAATTTTTCCAAGATATTCTCTGCAACATTTTTAGGTACAAATTTAGAAATTGATTCAACATCTTCTTTTGCTATTTTTGATATAGAACCAAATTCTTTTAAAAGAATTGCTTTTCTCTTTTCTCCTATACCCTCTACCTCATCCAGTTCAGAAGATAATACTCTTTTACTTCTAAGTTTTCTATGATATGTTATACCAAATCTATGCGCCTCATCTCTTACTCTTTGAAAGATTTTTAATGCTTCTTGATCTTTTGAAAAAACATAAGGTATGTTTTCTCCATATTTATATACTTCTTCATCTCTTTTGGCTAAACTAAGAAGATCAGATATACCATCTTTACCTAATTCCTTAAAGACTTCTCCAGCAGCATTTATCTGTCCTAACCCTCCATCTATAAGTATTATATCTGGAAATTCATTCTCTGGAAGTTTTCCATAACGCCTTGTTATTACTTCTCTCATCATTGCAAAGTCATCAGGTGTGTCTTTACAGGTAATTTTAAATTTTCTGTAATCCTGTTTTGAAGCCTTACCCTCTACCGATACGCTCATAGATGCAACAGCATCCTTTCCCTGTATATTAGAGATATCAAAACATTCAATTTTTCTAGGATATCTTTTTAATTCTAAAGTAGAATATATTTTATAAAGTCCTTCTTCAACAACTGATTTTTTTCTATAATAATTTTCAACATCTCTTGCAAGATTTAGTTCTCCCATTTCCAAAAGTTCTTTCCTTCTGCTTTTTATTTTTGGAAAAAGGAACTCTATTTTTTTATTTTTATCTTTTTTCAAAGCTTCAAGTATTCTCTTGCTTTCATTTTCATATTTACTGGAAAATACTATATTTTGAGGTATAGGATGCTTATTATAAAACGCCATTACAACTACTTCAAGTATGTTCTCATATATTTTATCTTTTAAATCTATATTTGTCGAGATTTTTCCTAAAATTTTACCATCTCTGACATTTAGTACACAGATGAATACTCTGTTATTTTCTTCTTTTATATTGAAAATATCTTCATCTAGTTCTTTTCCATATTCAGTTATTTGATTATTTACAGTGGCTTCTATTTCTTTTATCTGTTCTCTATACATTATTGCTTCCTCAAACTTCATATCTTCAGAAGCTTTTTCCATTTTCTTTTTTAATCCCTCTATTACATTTCTTCCTTGCCCTTTTAAAAGTTGTTTAGCTCCCTCTACAAGTTCATTATACTCTTCTTTTATATTTTTATAAGTACAGGGTCCTGGACACATTTTCATAAAATATTTCAGACATGGTCTTGTATATACTTTATTCATATCTCTGTTACAGTCTCTTATCTTAAATATTTTTATAATATTTTTTTTTAGATTCCACCCACCCTGAGGATATGGACCAAAATACATTCCAGTTTTAGTATCAAGAGCCCTTGTAGTCCTAATCATTTTTATATTTGGAAATGTTTCTCTGCTGATTTTTATATAAGGATATGTCTTTTCATCTTTTAAAGCTATATTATATTTTGGAGTATATTTTTTTATAAGATTATTTTCAAGAACAAAAGCATCTATTTCACTATTACATATGATAAATTCTACATCTTCTATATTTTTTACAAGCTCTCTAGTTTTTTCACTTTCATGTTCTCTATTAAAATATGAAGATACTCTGTTTTTTAAATTTTTAGCTTTTCCTACATAAATTATTTTCCCACTTTTTTTCATTAGATATACTCCTGGATTCTCAGGTATATCTATTTTTTTAATATCTATTTTAGTCTCTACCAATTTCCTCTCTCTTTCTCTCTATGACTGATATATACATTTAATTTTTCCTGTTTAGAAAGTTCTTTATATAATAAAGATGCTAAAGTTACTGAACGGTGTTTTCCCCCACTGCATCCTATACCTATAGTTAAATGTTTCTTACCTTCTTTTATATAATTAGGGATAAGAAAATCCATCAAATTTAAAAGTCTCTGAGCAAACTCTTGAGCTACACTATATCCCATTACATAAGAAGATACTGCTTCATCTTCTCCTGTTTTTTCTTTTAATTCTTCTATGTAGTATGGATTTGGAAGAAATCTTACATCAAAAAGGAGATCAAGATCAATTGGAATGCCGTATTTGAATCCAAATGACTGTACATGAATATTTATATCTTTTGTTTCTCCATCTACCATCAATATTTCTTTAACTCTCTCTGATAATTCTTTAGGTTTTATATAACTTGTATCTATTATCCCAGTTGCTGACTCTCTTATTGGAAACATTATCTCTCTTTCTTTCTGTATACTTTCTAAAAGAGTAGCTGCTTCCAATGGATGCTTTCTCCTAGTCAAGTTGTACCTATTAAGTATGATTTCTTCAGAAGCTTCGATAAAAATAAGAGAATAGTCTATATCAGCTTTTTTCATTTCAGCTAAAAGCAGAAAAAGTTCATCTACTTTTTTAAATGAACGTATATCTATTCCTAATCCTAATTTCTCAATAGAGGTATTGATAAAAAAGTTTCCTACCTCACAGGGAAGATTATCTACCACATAATAGCCCATGTCTTCCATTGTATTCAACGCAGTAGTCTTTCCAGCTCCACTTAATCCACTCACTATTACTATCTTATTTTTTTTCATACTTTCACCATACTTTTTATATTTTAATTTTTTATTTTGCATATTCTTTTTCTATTTTTATTATATCACAAAAACTACATTCTTTACATTTTTAACCCTTTTTTATTTATAAAGTACAAAAAAATGACTCAGATTTTACTTCTAAGCCATTTTATTTTTTTTCAAAACATTAATTATTTTTAAAACTAATTTTTCTACATTCTATCTAAAGTTTTTATTCCAAGTAAAGATAATCCATCTTTAATAGTTTCACCAGTTATCTTTGCTATAAGTGCTCTTGAATATAAAATCTCATCTTCTTGATTTAATATTGGACAATTACTATAAAAACTATTGAATTTCTTAGAAAGTTCAAATAAATAGTCTGCAATTATATTTGGTTTAAATGTTTCAGAAGCTTTTAATACAGCCATTGGAAATACTGCTATATGATCTGCCAGTGCTCTTTCATATTTATCCTCTATTTTTATTTTTTTATTATAATCTGTATTTTTTCCTTCACTTTCTGCTTTTCTCAATATAGACTGTATTCTTGCATAAGAATATTGAAGATATGGAGCTGTATTTCCTTCAAAAGTCAGTATTTTATCCCATTCAAATATAATAGGGCTCTGTCTGTTTTGAGAAAGATCAGCATATTTTATTGCTCCAACACCAACTACTTCTGCTATTTGATCTTTTTCCTCTTCTGATAGACTAGGATTTTTTTCCTGAACTATATCATAAGCTCTTTTCTTTCCTTCATCTAAAAGTTGCTCAAGTCTTATTACATTTCCTTTCCTAGTTGAAAATACTCCATCAGCAAATCTCATTATTCCAAACCATATATGATGTTTTTCTACATTCCATCCAAGCATATCTGTAATTTTAAAGAATTGTTTAAAGTGATCCTGCTGTCTTTCATCTGTAAGATATATAAGTTTATTTATTTTATAAGTCTCTTTTTTAAATTTAATAGTAGCTATATCAGATGTTGAATAAAGAAATGCTCCATCTTTTTTTTGTACTATACAAGGGAAAAGATTTTCTTCTTCTGGAAAAAATACAACTTTAGCTCCATCATCTTCTACTGCCAATCCCTTTTCTACAAGTTCTTCAATTACTCCCTGCATCATAGGATGATAAAATGATTCTCCATAATAAGTATCAAAATGAACATCCAATCTTTTATAAAGCTTATCATACTCATCTAGTGATACTTTGATAAATTCCTTCCATAAAGCAAAATTTTCTGAATCTCCATCTTGAAGTTTTTTAAGTTCCAGTCTTGCTTCTTCTTCAAGTTCAGAGTCACTTTCAGACAGCCTAGAAAATTCTACATAAACCCTTTCTAACTCTTCAATAGGATTTTCTTTATAAGCTTCCTTATCCAGCCATCTTCTATATCCAATGATAAGTTTCCCAAACTGTGTTCCCCAGTCCCCTATATGATTGTCTGCTATCATATGATATCCTAAATATTTATAAATTCTTGTGATAGAATCTCCAATTATTGTAGATCTCAGGTGACCTATATGCATTCTTTTAGCTATGTTGGGAGAAGAAAAATCTATTATTACATCTCCTTCTCTATTTAAAAAAGAGAAATCATATCCTTCTGTTCTTGATTTTTTCAAAAGCTCTCCTAGATATTCACTTTTTAAAAATATGTTAATAAATCCAGGGCCTGCTATTTCTAATTTCTCAATAACATTATTTTCTTCAAGATTATCAAGAATCTCTTGAGCTATTACTCTTGGATTCTTTCCTATTATCTTAGAATTCATCATTGCAAAGTTTGTTTGAAAATCTCCAAATTTTTCATTTGTAGCAACAGATACTTCTACTTTTTTTGTTTCTTTTTCATTATATAATTTTTTTATTGTATTTTCAAAAATTCTCGCTATCTCTCTATCTATAATAAGCACTATTCCACCTCGCATTTTATTCATTTATCTTTAAAATATTTATTAAATAAAAAAGGGACACAAAGTCCCAAAAGAATAACTCCAACCTATCGCCTTCAGTACAGTTTTAGTCGCCAAAAACAAAAGTGGTAGTCAGTTATATGTAGTATACAGAGTCCGTAAAACAACTTAAGCTTTAAGAAGATCGTGACTTTGCTGATTTACTACAAACAGCGCCAACCCCATGACGACGTTAGGCCCAAAACTTCGTGAAAATAGCGAGTAGGTCAGAAACATTTATTCTTATAATGGAATTATATCATTATTTTATTTTTTTTTCAACATTTTAAAGTTCTTTTTATTCAATAATTCATTTTTTCTATAAATTATTGATTTTTTTCTTCAACATAAGTACTCTTTAGATATAATTCTTCCAACTGTTCTTCATCAACTTTTCCAGGAGCTTCTGTCATTAGACATTGCCCTTTATTTGTTTTAGGAAATGGAATAACATCTCTTATAGAGTTTTCTTTAAGCATTACCATTAGCCACCTGTCTAATCCAAATGCAAGTCCTCCATGTGGTGGTGCACCATATTTAAATGCATCTAAGAAGAATCCAAATTTAGTTTTAGCTTCCTCTGGTGTAAGTCCTAATCTGTCAAATACTTTAGATTGGATTTCTGGGTTAAATATTCTGATAGACCCTCCACCAATTTCAAATCCATTAAGTACCATATCATATGTATTAGTTCTTATATTCTCAGTCTGCCCATTTAAAAATGCATTCAAATCTTCATCTTTTATTGAAGTAAATGGATGATGTTCAGCTTTATATCTTTGCTCTTCTTCATCATATTGGAACATAGGGAAGTCTACTACCCACAAGAACTTAAATTCATCAGGATTGATAAGATTAAATTCTTTTCCTATTCTGCTTCTGATAGCCCCTAAAGCTCCATATACTACTTTTGCTTTATCCGCTATAATAAGTATGATATCTCCTTTTACAGCTCCTGTTGTTTCTACAATAGCTTTCATTTCATCTTCTGAAAGGAATTTAGCTATTGGAGAATTTATACCTTCTTCAGTTATTTTAATATATGCCATTCCTTTGGCACCAAAATATCTCTTAGCATATTCTTCATATTCACCAATTATTTTTCTAGAAAATTTCTCTGCTCCTTGAGGTGCAACTACAGCTTTTACTATTCCGCCACTTGCTGCTGTTTCCTGAAAAGCTTTGAACCCAGAATTTCTTACTATTTCAGTTAAATCTTTAAGTTCCACTCCAAATCTGATATCTGGTTTATCAGAACCAAATCTTGACATTGCTTCTGCATAAGGCATTTTTTGGAAGGTATAATTAGCTTCTTCTCCAGTAATAGCTGTAAATACATCTTTAGCAAGTCCTTCAATAGTCCTCATTACATCATCCATAGTTACAAAAGACATTTCAATATCTAATTGTACAAATTCAAATTGTCTGTCTGCTCTAAGATCTTCATCTCTAAAACATTTAGCTAATTGGAAATATCTTTCTATTCCACCAATCATTAATAATTGTTTAAATAATTGTGGTGATTGAGGAAGTGCATAAAAATCTCCTGGACTTATTCTGCATGGAACTAAAAAGTCTCTAGCCCCTTCTGGTGTAGATTTTGTAAGTAAAGGAGTGTCTATATCCAAAAATCCTTCTTTATCCATGTAATTTCTTATTGCCATAATCATTTTATGTCTCATTTTAAGATTGTGAAGCATTCTTGATCTTCTGATATCAAGATATCTGTATTTTAATCTTATATTTTCATTAAGGTTATCATCTATCCCTGAAATTTGAAAAGGAAGAACATCACAGCTGTTTAATACTGCAAGTTCTTTAGCAAAAACTTCTATATCTCCTGTAGGCATATTAGGATTTTTACTTTGTCTTTCTCTCACTTCTCCAACTATTCTTATAACTGATTCATTCTTTAATTTTTGAGCTTGCTCTACTATATCTTTAGGAGCTATATCTATATCAAAAATGACTTGTGTCTTTCCTTCTCTGTCTCTCATATCTACGAAAGTTAAACCTCCAAGATCTCTCTTTGTATCCACCCAACCAGAAAGAATAACCTCCTGTCCTATGTTTTCTTTCCTCAATTCACCTAAATTATGAGTTTTATAAATCATAACTATCCTCTCCTTAAAATTTTCCTCTATCTAGATTCTTTAATTATCTCCATTGCCTTTTCAAACGATAATTCTTCCTGAGTTCTATTGACAAAATCTTTTAAAAGTACTATACCTTTATTTATTTCATCTTCTCCAGCTATTATGCAATATTTTACTCCAAGCTTATCTGCTTTCTTCATATGAGATTTCATTCCTTTTGGATTAAAATCTACATAAGTTTTTATTCCTGCATCTCTTAATATTTTAGTTATCTTAATACAAAAATCCTTAGCTTCATCTCCAAGCCATGCTATATATACATCAGGATTGTTATTAGGATAATCTTCTACTAACATCATTATTCTTTCTACCCCTGCAGCGAATCCCACTGCTGGTATATCCTTATCCCCTAATTGTTTCAGAAGATTATCGTATCTTCCTCCACCCAATATAGTTCCTTGTGCACCTAGTTTATTAGTAACTATTTCATAAACTGTACTTGAATAATAATCAAGTCCTCTTACTAACTTAGAATCCTCAACATATTTTATTCCAAAAATATTAAGGTATTTTTTTACTTCTTCATAATGATTTCTTTCTTCTTCTGTAAGAGAATCTATTATACTAGGAGCATCTTTTGTAAGTTCTTTACACTTATCTATTTTACAATCAAGAACTCTTAAAGGATTTTTTTCCATTCTCATTTGGCAATCTTCACATAACTCTTCTTTCATAGGATTAAGAAAATTTAATAACTTTTCTCTATATTGTGTACGAGAAGCTGTTGTTCCAACTGAATTAATACGAACTTCAAGATCGCTTATTCCTAATTTTTCAAGAAAAGTAAAACTCATTGCTATTACTTCAGCATCTAATATAGGTGAACTTTCTCCTAGAACTTCTACCCCTATTTGATTAAACTCTCTTTGCCTTCCTGCTTGTGGCCTTTCATACCTGAACATTGATCCATTATAATAATATCTTGTTACATCTTCTTTTCCATAAATTCCATTCTCAAGATATGATCTTACTACTGAGGCAGTATTTTCTGGTCTTAGAGTAATACTTCTCTCCCCTCTGTCTTTAAAAGTGTACATTTCTTTTTCTACAACATCAGTTCCTTCTCCAATTCCTCTTTTAAATAGATCAGTTTCTTCAAATATAGGAGTTTTTATATATGTATATCCATAATTTTCAAATACTTCCTGAGCCATTTTAGATACATATGTATATTTTACTGCTTCTTCTCCATAGATATCTTTAGTTCCTCTAACAGCTTTTATAAGCTTCATTATTCTCACCTCTTATATTATTTTCCCCATAATTTTTCCATTTTTTCCTTTATAAGTTTTTCATTTTTGTTATCTCCAGGAATATAGTACTCTCTCTTTTTAGCAGTATAGTTCTGTTTTATGAAATTGCCTGTATAATCATGAGGGTATTTATATCCTTTTGCATTATGACATATAGTTAAAGGAACAGTTTCCATATCTCCTTTATCTATATCTTCCATTGCCTTATTTATCCCCATATAGCATGAATTACTTTTTGTAGATATAGAAAGATATATCACTGCTTGTGCAAGTATTATTTTCACTTCTGGCATACCTATTTTTTCACTTGCAGCCATTGCACTGCTGGCTATGAGCATAGCTTCAGGATTTGCCATTCCTATATCCTCACTGGCATGTATCATTATTCTTCTTGCTATATACCTTGGGTCTTCTCCTCCATGAAGGAGTCTCCCTAACCAATAAAGAGCTGCATCTGGATCACTCCCTCTCATACTCTTAATTAAAGCTGATATGAGATTGTATTTATCTTCTGCTTTATGATAAGAAGACTGTCTTTCTCTAAATATATTTAACACTTCTTCATCTTCCAATTCCATACAGCTGTTTTGATAAAGTTCCAGATAATTTATTGCTATTCTGCTGTCTCCTTGTGAAATATCCAGTATACACTCTATTATTTCTTGTGATATTTTTTCTTCCAGACCTATATATTTAACTCCCTTTTCAAGTATCTCTCTGATATTTTCCCTGCTCAATGGTTTAAATTCAAATATCATCACTCTTGATAATAAGGCATTGTTCAGACTGTAATAAGGATTTTCTGTAGTAGCACCTATAAGAGTCAGTATCCCTGACTCACAATATGAAAGAAGTGCATCCTGCTGAAGTTTATTAAATCTATGTATCTCATCTAAAAACAGGATAGTTTTTTTTCCATAAAATTCAAGGTTTTTTTTGGCCTTTTCCACAATTTCACGTAAATCATTAAGACTGGCAACAGTTGCATTAAGAGTTTCAAAATTACTGTCCAATGTTTTAGAAATTATTTCTCCCAATGAGCTTTTTCCACATCCTGGAGGTCCAAAAAAAATAGAATTTGATATACTCTGTTTCTCTATCAATTTTCTTAAAACTCCACCTTTTCCTAAAATCTTTTCCTGACCTATAAAGTCATTTAAATTGTTAGGTCTAAGTCTTAAAGCTAAAGGTTTTATTTTATCATAGTTACTCTCAAATAGATTCATCTCATCACAACCATTTTATTTTTTGACAAAAAAAGCGTATTGATAAAACAATACGCCTCTTCCTTCTATTTTACTAAGTATAATAAAAGAGCACTGACAATAAATAGTACTGCAACCACTTCAGTTGCTTTAGCTAAAGGCCCACCGTCTTTTGATATTCCAAACACAGTATTTGAAGCTCCCATTCCCATGCTTGCTGACATTCCGTGGCTCCTATCAGGCTGTATAAGCACTAATATTATAAGCGCTATAGCAAATATAAAAAGCATTATTGTAAATAATGTCTCCATAAAATTCCTCCTAAACTTCTTCTCTTATATTAAATACAATAAATTATATCACAGATATTTAAAATATTAAAGTATAACTTTTATTTTAATCCCACCAAAAATACCATACATGAGAATTTCTTAAACAGCTTGCAAGAGAACGAATATCTCCACATCCCTGCATAACTATATCATAACAAAATGCAAACTGTTCTTCTGCCAATTCCTCAAGCTCTTCATTTTCTTTTAAAGGTTTATCTATATACAATTCCCAATTATCATAAGTTATTGCCCCTGGTACAGCTCCATATTTTTTATGCCAAAATTTGAATACTGCTGCCTGTTCTGCTGGTGTAGGACAGTCATTAAATCCACCCATAGGGAGCCATACTGCTGCTTTCCAAGGATCACTTTCAGGTATTTTTACAATTAGAACTTCTGGAAATGGAATTCCATTTGCATCAGCAAATGTTATAAACTCATTAGATGGTTCGCTATATTTAAAGTTTCCAATCACATCATCACCAATATGCATATCGTTATATTCATCAAAACGTTCTTTTAAAAATTCACTTACATCTATACTTTCAGCTTCTTCTAAAGCTTTTTCACGAAATTCTTTTATTCCATTCTGAGATTCTTCTACATTATAATCCTCATATATAAAACTAAGAGCTTCTGCTAAAATATCATTTGGTACTATTATTAGAGGTAAAAAGTTTTCTTTTTTTCCAGCCTTTTTTAATTCTTTATACCTATCCATTATCACACTGCTGTTCTTTTCATTTTCAAATATTTCATATTTACAATTTAAAAACTTTAATATTTCTCGACAATCACTAGTCATTTTTCCTCCTGAAACTTTTTATATTTATATCAATTATATAATAAAATTATAAATTTGTCTTAAAAAATATGGGCTTCTTAAAGATTTATTTTTTATATTATGTAAATATTATAAAAGGCAGTACAAATGTACTGCCTGCCTAATTTTAAACTTTACAATAATTTTACTGCTATTTCAGCAAGTTTAGATCTTTCACCTTTTTTCAAAGTAACATGGCCTACAATATCTTCACCTTTCAATCTGTCAGCTAGATATGTCAATCCATTTGTATTAGAATCAAGATAAGGGTTGTCAATCTGCTGAGGATCACCTGTAAATATCATCTTAGTATTTTCTCCAGCTCTTGTTACTATAGTTTTTATTTCTAATGGAGTAAGATTTTGTGCCTCATCAATTATAATAAGCCCTCTTGGTATACTTCTTCCTCTGATATATGTCAGAGCTTCTATTTTTAATACACCCATAGCTTCCAATCCTTCAACAACTTTCTCTCCAGTTTTATCATCTTTTGCTTCACTTAAAAAGTCTATATTGTCAAAGATAGGCTGCATCCATGGTTTTAATTTTTCCTTTTCACTTCCTGGAAGATATCCAAGATCTTTACCCATAGGGATAATTGGTCTTGCTATCAACAGTTTTTTATATTTTTTTCTTTCAACTACTAGTTCTAATCCTGTTGCTATAGCCATGAGGGTCTTTCCTGTTCCAGCTCCTCCTACAAGAGTAACTACTTTTATATTTTCATCCATTAAAAGTTCCATAGCAAATCTCTGTTCATCATTTCTTGCTCTAAGTCCCCAAGCACTGCCATCTCCAAGAAGAAACTTTTTAATTTTTCCATTATCATATCTTCCTGTAAGAATATTTCCTTTACAATTAAGCTTAAAGAAACAATTTGGAGTAGGAATAATATCCTCTCTTCCTAAATCTGCAAAATCCATTTTACCATTTTTTTCATATTGCCCAAATGTCTTGCTGTCAACCTCTACTTCATAGAATCCATCATATAATTCTGTATAATCAACTTTATCTGTTGAATAGTCTTCTACTTCCAGTCCTAAAGCATCAGCCTTTATTCTCATATTTATATCTTTTGTTACTATTATAATTCTTTTATCTGGATTATCTTTTTTTATTCCTAATGTAACTGAAATAATATAGTTATCCACAATATCTTTTTTTAAAACTTCTGGAAGAAGCTTCATATCATTTTTGATCTCAACTCTAAAAAATATATCATTTTTTAATTCTACCCCTTTAAAAAGGCTTCCTTCTTTTCTGATTTCATCTAAAACTCTTGAAGCTAATCTAGCCTGAATAGCTGTATTTTGATTTCTTTTAAGCTTATCTATCTCTTCTATAACATAGATAGGCAGAATAACATCATTCCCTCTAAAATTATAAATACAATAAGGATCATGAATAAGTATATTGGTATCTAATATGAATGTTTTTCTCATATGTAATCAGCTCCTTTTTTAAATCCTGTTCAGGACCATACTTCAGCCTATTATAAGATACCAGATTTTTATTAAATTTCCTCTTTTTTTATTTCTTTTTTAAAATTTCTTTTATAGCTTCCATAGCAACAACAGTTCCATCAGCTACAGCAGTTGTCACCTGTCTTACTACTCCTGACCTTATATCTCCTGCTGCATACATTCCATCTACATTAATTTTTAATCCATCTTTTGTCACAATATTTCCCTGATTGTCTAATTGAGCAAACTGTCCATACATCTCTGTATTATTTTTAGTTCCTAAATAAAGAAAAGCAAAATCAGAAGGATAATTTTTTATTTCATTATTTTTTTCTACCACAAGCTCCTCAACATACTCTCCACCTTTTATTTCAAGTAGTTTAGCACCTGTTATTATCTCTACTTTTCCAGAAGCAGTCAAAGCATCTAAAATATTCTTTTCACATTTGAATTCTTTTTCATTTACAAATATTTTTATGGTTTTTGAAAACTTTGTAAGAAAAAGTGCTTCTTCCCCTACCTCTTCTCCCTGACCTAACAGAGATACATTTAAATTTTTAGTAAAAGCTCCATCACATGTAGCACAATATGATACCCCTTTACCTAAAAATTCTTCTTCTCCTTTTAATTTTTTGTTTTCATTTTTTCCAGTTCCTGAAGCTATTATTACAACTTTCGCTTTAAAGTTTCCTTTATCTGTTTTTACTATTTTACTTTCAGTATCTGAATATACATCAAAATCTAAAAGAGTGGCGTCTAAAAATTCAACTCCATGATTTTCTGATTGCTTTTTCATTAAAGTATAAAGTTCTTTTCCTGATATCCCCTCTGGAAAACCTGGATAATTCTCTACTTTATGAGCCATGAGAAGACTTCCTATTCCCTCTTTTTCAATTATTAAAGTCCTTAGTTTTGCTCTCCCTGTATATATTCCTGCTGTGAGACCTGCTGGTCCACCACCAATTATTATAATATCATATTTTTTTTCATTCATAAAAATAACCTCCTTAAAATTTAGATTATTCCCTGCATAGATAAAAATTCTTTTTCTTCTTCTATTGTTGTCTCATCACTGTGTCCACTATATACTTTTGTATCAGCAGGTAATCTGCATAATTTTGCTAGACTGTTAAAAAGCATTTCTCCACTGCTTGTAGGCAAATCATATCTTCCATAACTTCTTCTAAACATAGTGTCTCCTGAAATAAGCATTTTAGCTTCAGGGCAATAAAAACTTTTTGATCCAATGGTATGACCTGGAGTATCTAAAACTTTAAACTCTCCTATCATATCTCCCTCTTTTACAGTATGAAATTCTCCATTAAAAACAAAATTCACTCCTGTGATATATTTCATTAAATTTAATTCCGCTTCAGTAAGACATGCTGCATCCTCTTTACCTATATATACCTCAACATCAGTATATTCTTCTATCAGTCTATTTATTCCTGCAATATGATCCCCATGCCCATGTGTTAGAACTAAATATTTCAATGTAAGTTCATTGACTTTTAAAAAAGTCATAATTTTATCTATATTTTCTCCACCACAGTCAAAAAGATAAGCATTTTTATCATCGTTCCAAGTAAGGTAACAATTTGTCATCATTGAACCTAAATAAAAAGTTTTTATATTCATCATTTTCTACTTTTCCTCCTTAAATCCTAAACACAATCTATATCATATCTTTAATTATACTTCAATATCAGTGATTTTGTCTACCTAATTTATCAAGAACAACATATTACAGATGTTCTATCTTCCAAAAAAGCACAAATTCCCCTTTTATCAGATATATTCAAAAAGATATACACTATTTTCATTCTTTGGTGTATAATCTATTGATAAACATTTTGATTAGGTGTGAGTCTAACTATGAAAGATAAAAACTTCAAGGAAGCTAAACAAATCTATAACCTCTATCTATTACAACCATTATCTCATATAAAATATTATGATATGTATAAAGGATTTTTGAAAAGGAATAATTAAAAAATTAATTTTATAATATTATTATCCAAGGAGGATACAAATTGAATATAGTTTTATTAAACCCTGAAATACCATATAACACTGGAAATATAGGAAGAAGTGCTGTACTTACTAATACAACCCTGCATTTAATCAAACCTCTTGGTTTTTCTCTAGATGAAAAACAATTAAAAAGAGCTGGACTTGATTACTGGCATCTTGTTGATTTAAAAGTATGGGAATCTTATGAGGACTTTATAAATGGAAATCCTGATGCTGTAATATATTATGCAACTACTAAAACAAAGCAAAAATACACAGACATCAAATTTGAGAAAAATGATTTTGTTATGTTTGGACCTGAATCTCGTGGAATTCCAGAAGAAATACTGAATAAAAATACTGATTACTGTATCACTATTCCTATGATAGATATGGGGCGTTCTTTAAATCTTTCTAATTCTGCTGCTATCATTTTATATGAAGCTTTAAGACAAACAGATTTTAATTTTAATAAATAGGAGAATTTATGTTTATTAATAAAATTCATCATATTGCAATTATTTGCTCAAATTATGAGAAATCTAAAAATTTTTATGTTAATATTTTAGGATTTAAAATTTTAAAAGAAACATACAGAAATGAAAGAAAGTCATACAAGCTCGATCTTGAAATAGCTGGTGAATACCAAATTGAACTTTTTTCTTTTCCAGACCCTCCTGAAAGAATAACTTCCCCAGAAGCTAGAGGATTGAGACATCTTGCTTTTGAAGTAGATAATATTGAGGATTTTGTAAAATATCTGAAGGAAAATAATATAGTTACTGAATCTATAAGAATAGATGAAATAACCAATAAAAAATATACTTTTTTTAGAGATCCTGATAATCTTCCTTTAGAAATTTATGAAAAATAACTTCAAATTTTTCCTTTTTTTTGGTATACTCATAGTTAAAATTAAGGAGATGATAGTCATGAGTGTTGAAAGTGTAAAAAAATTTTTTAAAGACAACAATCTTCCCTTAAAAGTTGAAGAAACAGAAGGAGACACTGCTACTGTAAAAAGTGCTGCTGCAACTTGGGGAGTTGAAGAAGATCAAATTGCTAAAACTATGGGATATAAGTTAAAAAATGGAGAATATATACTTATACTCACAAAGGGTGGAGCTAGGCTTGATAATAGAAAGTTTAAGGATAAATTTAAAGAAAAAGCTTCTATGATTCCCCATGATGAAGTATTAGAAGCTACTGGACATCCTATTGGTGGAGTATGTCCTTTTGGATTAAAAAGACCATTAAGAATTTATCTTGACAAAACTTTAAAAGAATTTGAAATAGTTTATCCTGCTGGTGGTTCTGATCACTCTGCTGTTAAGGTTCCTGTAGATTTATTAGAAAGTATAACTCAAGGAGAATGGGTAGATGTCTGCAAAGAACCTGCTTCTGTTGAAAAATAAAGTATAGTCAGAGACTGATTTAAGGTTAGTCTCTTTTTTTTATTTTTTTAATATTATTCATCTGTAAATAAAAAACATCTTGACCTAGAGTTAACTCCAGATGTTAAAATTAATTCATAGGAGGTAGTGATATGACAATTGCAGAAGTAAGTAAAAAATTTGAATTGACTATTGATACATTGCGTTATTATGAACGTATAGGTTTAATTCCTACTGTCCCACGAACAAAAGGTGGAATCCGTGACTATGGAGAAAATGAATGTAATTGGATAGAGTTTATCAAGTGTATGAGAGGAGCTGGCCTTCCTGTTGAAGCATTAATAGAATATGTTGGATTATTCCAGCAAGGTGAAAAAACTTTAGAAGCTCGTAAAGAAATTTTAACAGAACAAAGAAAATTGTTAGCTACTAGAATAAATGAAATGAAACAAACATTGGATAGACTTGATTATAAAATTGAAATTTATGAAAAATGTGTTGTAAAAAATGAAAAAAAATTAAAAATGTAAATTATTAATTTATAATATTATGTAAAGGAGAGAATGGCCTTTGTCATTCTCTCCTTTTATTTATTATTTTATTTTTAAAAAAATCTACTTTTAATATATCAATTATTTTTAGATTTATTGACAACAATAAAAAAATTATAATATATTTAAATTTTTTTATTTGTTTTTAAACTGCCCTTTATGATAAACTAAAATAGCAAGTAAAAAAATTATAAATTAAAATAAGATTTGTTTTATTTTATTGAAAGGGGAGAGAAATGAATTTAATAATAGTTTTAGAAGCACTTATTTTAGGTATGGTTATATTTTTGATAGATTTTGTAGTTTCTCGTAAAGGAAATGAAGACGATTATGAGTATACTAAAGAAAATAATTCAAAAATCGGAAGTGATGGTATAGTAATATTAATATCTTATCTTGTTATTTCAATATTTTTATATTTTTTCTTTAAAATGCAGTCTATTCAAAATATAACATATGGAAGAAATTCCGTTTCAGATTTTTCTTTTATGGCTGATATCTTAAAAAATATCAGTCAAGTAAGAGGGGTTCTTTTAAATGTATTAATAGGTTTATATGGAATAAGAAGAAGGAGACCTGAAGGTTTTATTTTTATTGTATTATCTTTGGCAATGCCATTCTTAAATCATTTTTTTATAGTTTCAAATATTTTTAGATTTTTATCTTCTTTATTAAGAATATTGATTTTTAGAAAAAATATTTTAATGGCAATCTATTCTATCTGTAATTTTTTAATTATCACTTTTCTTATTTTTGGTAATATGTACGGTTCAGGAGATTTATTTTACAGATTTATAAGTTTTTCTGGATTTAATTTATTATTCTCAAATATGTACTGGGTAATGGTAATAGCTATAATTATAGAAATTATTAAAATTGCAAACACAAAAAATAAAGAAGAACTTTAAATGAGGAGGGCATCAAACAAATGAGTAATTTAAACAAAAATATAACTGTAAAAATGTTAAATGAAAAAGGAAAAGGGTTTTTACCAGAATTTATGGGAGTTGAAATTCTTGAACTAAAGGAAAGTTTTTTGTCAAGCAGATTAGCCATAAAACCATACCACATTGCACCAAATGGCTATCTTCATGCTGCAACGATCATTACTTTAGCTGACACAACATGTGGTTATGCTTCCTTTGCTCATCTTCCAGAGGGAGCAGAAAGCCTGACTACTATTGAACTGAAAAGTAATCATCTTGGAACTACTACAAAAGGAGCAATCTGCTGTACTGCTACTGCTCAACATTTTGGAAAAACTACTCAAGTTTGGGATGCAGTTGTTACAGATGAAGCGACTGGAAAGAAAATTGCACTTTTTAGATGCACTCAAATGATTTTATATCCTAAAAAATAAATAAAAATACATCCTTAGAAATAAAAAAATTCTAAGGATGTATAAAATAAATTCTATTCTATTTAAATAAATTAATTGCTGTCAATATAACTGGCATTTGAAAAATATCTATTAGAAATGCTCCTGTCAATGGTACCACTAAATAAGGATTAACTGTATATCCATATTTTCCACTTACTTCTCCCATATTTATCATAGCATTAGTTGTTGCTCCTAATCCCGAACCACACATTCCTGAAACCATAACTGCTGCATCATAGTCACTTCCCATTGCTTTAAAAACTATAAATCTTGTGTAAAGCCACATAAATATTACTTGACAGCTTAAAATTATAATCATTGGTATTGCAAGTGCTGCAAGTTCCCATAATTTTAATGATATCAAAGCCATAGAAAGAAATATATTCAGTGATGCTTCTCCTAATATATTTACAAGATTTCTATCAATATCAACCCACTTAGCCTTTAAATTAAGATTATTGAAAATAATAGCGCAAAACATTGCTCCCACATATGAAGGAAGTGCTATTCCTAATTTATTCTTTAAAATTCCACTCAAAGAAATTCCTATTGTCATTATAATTGATAACATAAGTATATGCTGCAGCATTGAGTTAAGATTTATTTCTCTTTTCTCTATATCAATTTTTATACCTACTTCATCTTCATTAACAACATCCTTAGGTTTTAAATCAAACTTTTTTATTAAATGTATAGCAAGAGGTGAACCTAACAGTCCTCCTGCAACAAGCCCAAATGTAGCGGCAGAAAGTGCAACTGTTAATGCTCCTGTTACTCCCAAACCTTCTACAGTTTGTCCAAAAGCTCCTGCTGAACCATGTCCACCAGACATTGATACCGATCCTGCCAAAACTCCAAGCAATGGATTTATACCTGTTGCTTTAGCAACACTTACTCCTATAACTGTCTGCATAAAAGTCATAAATCCACTTAAAAGCCAAAATATAATTAATAGCTTTCCACCTTTTTTTAACCCTTCAATAGAAGAACCTAATCCAATAGTTGTAAAAAAGACTACCATAAAAGGTGTTTGAAGGGTAGTATCATAAGAAATGCTTCCAATATGTATGCTCCTCATGAACAAATGAATAAGAGCAAATAATAATCCCCCTAAAACTGCTGCTGGTATTCCAAATCTATCAAGAAATAATAGTCTTTCTTTTAACTTTCTTCCAATATATAGTGATATTAATCCCATTGCTATTGTTCCAACCATATCAAATTTAAAAAGTATTCCTAAATCATTTAAACTGAATTCCATGTCCTTCCTCCCAAACTTTATATTGTTTCTGTTAACTTAAATTTATGTGAACTACTCCTAACCTTTTAAGGTATAATAATTTGCTCAAGATTATATATCCTCCCTAAAATGAAAGGAGCA
>NZ_JAWDXO010000031.1 GCF_032477075.1 Fusobacterium sp.
GAGAGATGGATTTAAAATGAGAAGAACAGCAATAGAGTATGGAGTGGATGTTCTGACAGCTTTAGATACAATCAGTGCTATACTTAGAATGCAGGATAGGCATGTAGATGAAGCAAAATTAGATGTATTTGATGTAAGTAAAATTTAATTAAAATTAATTAAGGCTGTAGATAATTAGCTTTTTTATCTACAGCCTTTTATTTTTTATTTTTTTCTAAGAGCAATTGCTCTTTTTTTATAATTATCTATAAATTCAGCTATGAAAGCACTCATTATTCCTAATACTATTCCCATTAAAATTCCAACTGCTAAAATCATCTTAGCTTTACTTTTAGTTTCTATTTCATAGATAGAAGAATCTAGAGAGATTATATTTTTTATTTCATCATCTCTTTTTAATCCATTTAAACCAATAAGCATTTCAGAACTTTGATTATATAGATTAGTTACCTTTTCTCTTTCTACAGATAAAACAGGATTAGTATATTCAATAAATTCTTTAATATTAGTATCCTTATTTAAATTATTTTTTTCTTTCTCAAGTATTTCTTTTATACTATTTTCAATTTTATTTAGTTTTTCTCTTGAAATTCTATTTTCAGATTCAACAAAAGTATATCTATCCTCTATTTCATCATCAACTTGGATATTGATAAGGGATTCTATAATAGCAATATATTTATTTAATATATCTTTTTGAAGTTTTTGATTTTTTTTCATAGTAACTGATACAATATAGCTATTAGTCTCTTTATTAAAAGAAACTTTTAAAATATTATTTAAAAATTTAGATTTTGAATAATCATTTCTATTTCCTTCTTTCACTTTCTCTAAATAAAGTTCATTTAAGTTTTCTAGTTTGAAAAATTCATCAACATATTTATTAGTAATCAAAATATTATCTACATTTATTTTTGTGAAATTTAAGCCAGATTTTGCAAAGAAATAATTACTTTCAAGTTTAGCATAGTTAATATTAAACTTTAATGCTAAAGTATCCTGTTTAAGACTTCTGACAAAAAAAGCAGCTCCCAATCCAAATAAAGAGCAAATAATGAAGATTGCCAAAACTAATAGTTTTCTTTTAATAATGATTTCTACTAGTTCATAGATATCTATTTCATCTTCTTCATAATATTCTTTTCTTTCTAATTGATTCATAACAACTCCTATATAATTTTTATAGTTTTAATTTCTAGTAGAGAGATAAAGTTCTTATTGGTTGGAAAAGTCCATACCTACAAATAATTTTATCTTATAATATATTTTTTGTCAATTTTTATTACAGTAAAAAATAAAAAATGGAATTTTTATTTGTTTTAAAGAGAGATAATATTCCAGACTGAAAATTAAACCATTTTATTATAATCAGTTGAACATTTAATGATTTAATTGTGTTTAAAACAGAATTATTTATTGACAAAAATATATGAACAAGTTAATATATATCTATAAATCAAAATAAAAGGGGAAAACAAATGAATCAATTAGAAGAAAGAGTTTATCAAAATCAAGAAGATGAAGAAATTGATTTGATGGAATTAGTTAAAATTTTATTGAACCATAAACTAATGCTGATAGTTGTAACAATATCAATTATTTTTATTTCAGGAATAGCTGGATATATCCTTAATAAAAAAAATATGATAACAAGCGTAGTAATAGAACTTAATTATCCTGAACTTGAAATAGGATTAAATCCTGATAAAACTCCTTTTTTAAAAGACAATCTTGTAAGTATAAATACTTTAAATACTGTATTTGCAGAATTTAAAAAGGATAAAATAAAAGTTAAAGAATTTGCAGATTTCAGGAACTCATTAAGCATTGAAGGAGTAATACCAGATAATGTTTCACAAAAAATAGAGACTGCTTTAAAAAAGGGAGAGACATTAAGTTATTATCCTACACAATATAAAGTAAAATTGAAAGAGATGAATAAAAATGTATTAGAGAGACTTTCAATTGAAGCAGTAGAGGAATTTGAAGAAAAATATAAACCTAAAAGTGAAATTTTACTTATGGGGAGAGTAAATAACATTTATGATTATGATGATTATATTTTACTGTTTAATGAAAAGATTAGATCCTTAAAACTTAATTTTTCATTAGATTATAAAATAAATTATTATTCAAAAATTTTGGGATATTCATTTAATGAATTGAATAACAGAATTGATAATATTCAGAATATTGAGTTGAAAAAATTAGAATCTTTTTTAGATATAAAAGGATTATCAAATTCTAAAAATACAAGAGAAATAAAACTTAGAGCTGATATAAAATTTCTTAATTTAAGAAAAGAAAAATTAATTGGAGAATCAAAAGTAATAAAAAATATATTAGATGAGTATAAACCAACAAATAGACAAATTGTAGTTCCTTCTATGGGAGAACTAGGAATTAAATTAGAAACTGAAAATGAATATTATTCAAAATTGATTGAAAAGTATCTTCTTGTCAATACTTCTATAGAAAATATAGGATATGAGATAAAATTTAAAGAAGAAGAAATATCAAAAATTGTGTATCCTACAGAAGAGGAAAATAAAATGATAAATGAAAGTATAAATCTATTAGCAACAAGATTAAATGAAGTAATAGAAGATGCAAATATCATAAATAAAGAATTTTATGAAGTAAAATATGGAAATATGATAAAAATATTGACACCAGTAGAAATAAGCAATTCTGGAAAGCCAATGATTTTATTTTTAGGTGTAGGAGCAGTATTAGGTTTATTTGCAAGTATATTTTTAATATTTATTTGTGAATTTATTAAAAATTATAAGACAAGATTCTCTTTTAAAAATTAGAATTTTTGAGAAGCTGAGTTATTCAGCTTCTTTCATTATATTACAATGTAGATATGATAATTTTTATAATAAAAAAATAACTGCAGATAATAAATATCTGCAGTTAAATAACAAAAAGTTTTGATTAGAAATTGTTTAAAAACTATATTTCAAGCCTATAGTGACTTTTGTATCTCTATATCCACTTCCTCCCCATTGATGAGAAACATTTCCCCAAACATTAAAATTAGGATTCAGTTTTATTTCTGATCCAATTTTTACTTCTCCAATATTCTTTGTTCCTTTTATCTTATTATTTATGCCATCCATTGATACTTTGATATCTTTGCTGTTGTGAATCCAGTTTGCTTCAACAAAAGGTTGAATCTCCTTGCTGTTGTTTTTGTCAGCAGGATTAAAATGATTTGCATATACTCTTGCTCCTATACGAGTTTGAATATTTCCATCTCCTTTAGTTTCAACTTTAGTTCCATTGGCTTCAGTATGATTATCAGTATCAACACCCATGTATATAATCTGTGCTTTTGGCTGAATATAATATGTTTTTCTATGAGAGTCATCATTTTCTATTTTAAAGCTATAACCACTTTCAAGCGAAGCTGTAATTCCTTTTGATTTATATTTTTCTCTTTCTAATTCTTGACCACGAACTTCATTATCAAACCAACTGTATGTCAGCCATGTATCTGTATAGAATCCAGATTTGTCATTTTCATTAGCATAGTATGTTCCATATATTCCAAGATTAAAACCTTCTATTTCTCCCTTTGAAGTATAAGAAGTCTTGTTTGATTCAGTTTTACTGTGATTGAAACCATATCCTGCCATAAGACCTAAATGGTAACGATTATTTCCATTGCTGCTCCAATCAGCAATGTCCCCTCCTAGCTGAATTATATTCTTTTTATTCCTAGTCTTTAGTTGGTTTGAACCGTCTCTGAATGTACTGTATCCACCAACATTTCTTACCCATATGCTTGATACTCCATCTTCATTAGTCAAAGCATCTGTATATTGTGTTTCTCCTAAACGATCATGAAGTGTATGAATAAATAAAGATTTTACAGCTCCAGCATTTGCCAAATAACTTCCAGATTCTGGACGATAAACAGGATCAACTGCAGGTGGAACTATTAATGGAGGAGCAGTGATTTCAGGCTCTGATGGATTTCCAGGGTCTACAGGTGGAATTACTATAGGTGGAGTTACTGGTGGTACAATAACTGGAGGAATGACAGTAGGTGGCATGATAGAAGGAATCGTACTTGTCAGATACCAATTATTACTGTCTGTAATAATTCCATCACCACGATTCAGAAAATATTCATAAGTTCCTGCTACTATTCTTCCATCTTTTATAAATTCTCCATTAGAATCCCCAAGAACAGAAATAAGTTCAATTCCATTTTCTGTATGAGCTCCTCTTCCTCCCATATTATTAATTCTTACTTTAGTTGTTCCAGAAGTATCTCCTTCAACTATCATTTTATCAGTAATAGAATTATCATCTTCAAGTTGGGTATTAAAAACTATTGTACTGTTATCTCCATGATAACCTTCAGATATTGTAAGAGTTCTGGCAGTAAAGTTGCTGTAGTCTGGAACAGCATTAAGATAAATAGTTGTTCCATTTAATATGTTTAGATTAGTTACTGTTGAATCATCTGTAATTTTCCATTGACTTCCAGCCATTGTAATATCAGTAGTGCTTCCATTCCCTATATATGAAGCTCCTTCCCAAAGAGAGCCATTATTCATTGAAATTTGTATTTGAGAACTGTTGTTAGCATACATACTTCCCTTTAAATCCATGAGAGAGTTTACAGCATTTATTTTTCCACCATTTGTTGCATAAAAAGCAGCTTGTATACCACCAGAATTAGTTTGAACAGCAAAATCTCCTGTTATATTTATAATCCCTTTGCTGGCATAGACTCCTATTTCATTTCCATTAGTATAGTTATTCCCAAATGTTATTTTTCCACCACTATTTAGATTAAGGATACCATTGGGATTGGATACAGCAAGTCCATAAGCACTAGAGGTATTATTGCTAATAGAATTATTTGTTACAGTAACAAAACCATTAAAAGTTGTAGTAGATAAAGTATTAGTTGTATTGGAAATTACTCCAGTTGCTCCATTTGAATTAAGATATATATTTACATTCTGATTGAAATCTGTATTTCCAAGACTGTAAATTCCTATTTTTCCACTGTAAATACTTACACTGCCATAATTACTATTATTTTTACTAAAACTGTTAGTAGTTCCTTCACCTAAATATAAACCATAACCTTTTTCAAAATTAGCATTAATTATAGTATCTCCCTTAACGTGAAGTTCAGAATTTGTCTTAATAGTTCCAACAGCATAGTAATCATTATTGTTGTTTAACATATTAGCAGTGAGGCCTCCATTAAAGAATGCTTTACCTCCATCAGTTACCAATACAGCATCTCCAGTAGTTGGTCCCAATTGATTTACAGTCACCATTCCATCAGCTGTGAGTTTTCCTCCAGCTTCTATACTTAATACTCCAGTATTAGGTTTTCCAGACATATTTGATTCAAATATTACTTCATTAATATTTTGAATATGAACATCTCCACCATATTCCCAATTTCCTGAATTAATCCAAGTATGCCCTTTAGGTATAGTGAAATCTCCATCTGTCCAAATTGTTTGAGAAAAAGCACTATTTCCTATATATAAAAGAGCTGCGATTAATTGTCCCCAAAATATTCTTTTTTTCATTTAATTCCTCCATTAAATATCAATTAAAAAATAAAGTTTTTTATTAAAGTATCCATGAAAAATCATATATACTTTATACTGAAATTAATTCTGCTTTACTAAATAAATCACATTAATTTACTGTAATTTGCTATATTCATAGCAGTTTTTTATTAAAAATATATTTATTATTAATCAAGTATACATTTTATTGTTATGATTTTGCTAAGTTGATTCAAATATTGTAATTCTTTCTAGAAATTCAACAGATGTATTGTTTTGAATTTTCTCATTTTTTTAAAAATGTATTTTATAAAAAATTTAAATTTTCATAATTAAAATGTGACATCTGTTTTTTATTAAAATAATCTTTAAATAAAAGTTTTAAAAAATAAAAAAACGGCACTTATTAAATTTAATATATATGTATGTAAAAAAGATGGCGTAAATGTGTTGGGAAAATAAAGCGATGATAAAAACCTATAAAATGTAAAACTATTAGTGACAAAAGTTTTTTGATAAATATTTTTTATATTTTGAAGTTTCTTATAAAATATTAAATTCAAAAATATAAAAGATAAATTTAATGTTAATATATTTTTTTAAGTATAAAAAGGTTGAAAGGTTTTTGAGAAAGCTACTTCTTAAAATAGGTACAATATGATATAATTAATAATACTATAATTGATTTGAGGAGAATTAACATGGGTAGGGAAAGAGAAGCAGTTAAATATCGTAGGTATGGACTAATTCTTTATTATATACTGAGAATAGTAGGAAAAACCTTAAATATAAAAATAATAAAAAATGATAATCTTAAGGAAAATGAAGAAAGCTATGTTTTTGCATTCTGGCATAATAAACTTGTAGCTCCAACTCTTTGTCTTGACTATATAGAGAAAAGAGCAGTACTTGCAAGCCCATCAAAAGATGGGGAGCTTATATCTGTTCCTTTGGAAAAAATGGGATTTCATATGGTAAGGGGTTCTTCAGACAAAAACTCAACATCCAGTCTGATATCTCTTATTAAATTAATGAAAAGAGGATATAGTATAGGAACTCCAGTAGATGGTCCTAAAGGACCTATGTATGAGGTTAAACCAGGAATGATTTATTTAGCTCAAAAGGGAAAAATGCGGATGGTTCCCCTAGGAGGGGCCTATAAGAGAAAATGGACATTTAATAAAGCATGGGATAAATTTCAATTTCCAAAACCTTTTACAACATTGGTATTTTTGATGGGAGCTCCAATAGAAATACCTAAAGATGCAAATATAGAAGAATATTGTGAAATTTTAAAAAATAAATTAAATGAATTAGATAAAGAGGCTGAAAAATATTTTTAGTAAAAATATCTAATTATAAAGAGGAGAGATAAATGAATAAGAACTTTTATGTAACAACACCTATTTATTATGTAAATGGAGATCCACATGTTGGAAGTGCTTATACAACTATAGCAGCAGATGTTATAGCTAGATATAAAAAAACTATGGGATATGATGTTTTCTTTTTGACTGGAACTGATGAACATGGGCAAAAAATAGAAGAGGCAGCTAAGCAAAAAGGATACACACCTCAAGAGTGGACAGATATAATGGCACCAAAATTTGTGGAAATGTGGAAAACTTTAAATATAGAATATACAGATTTTATAAGAACTACAGAACCAAGACATAAAGAAGCTGTAAAAAAAATACTGAAAAAAGTTTATGATAATGGAGATATATACAAAGGAGAATATTCAGGAAAGTATTGTGTATCTTGTGAAACATTTGTTCCTGAAAATCAAATAGTAAATGGAAATCATTGTCCTGACTGTGGAAAAGAATTAAGAGTAGTGAAAGAAGAATCATATTTCTTTAAAATGTCAAAATACCAAGATGCTCTTTTAGCTCATATAGATTCTCATCCAGATTTTATTCTTCCTCGTTCAAGAAAGAATGAAGTTGTCTCTTTTATTAAACAGGGATTACAAGACTTGTCTATATCTAGAAATACTTTTGAATGGGGTGTTCCAATAGAGTTTGCTCCAGGTCATATAACTTATGTGTGGTTTGATGCTCTTACTAACTATCTTACAGCAGTAGGATATGAAAATAACCCTGAATTATTTGATAAATTCTGGACTAATGGTGAAGTTATGCATCTGTTAGGAAAAGATATAGTGAGATTCCATGCTATTATATGGCCTTGTATGCTTCTTTCAGCAGGAGTAAAACTTCCAGACAATGTTGTTGCTCATGGTTGGTGGACTTCTGAAGGTGATAAAATGTCTAAATCTAGAGGGAATGTAGTAGATCCAGTAGCAGAAAGTAAAAAATATGGAGTAGACGCTTTCAGATATTGTCTGCTTAGAGAAGTTCAATTTGGAAATGATGGAGACTACTCAACAAAATCAGTAGTTACTAGGATTAATTCTGATCTTGCAAATGATTTAGGAAATTTATTAAATAGAACATTAGGAATGTATAAAAAATACTTTAATGGTGTAATTGCTGCTGGAACAACAAGAGACACTTTTGATGATGAAATAGAAAATTTATGGAATGAGACTTTAAATGAAGTTACTGAACAAATGAACATAGTTCAATTTTCAAAATCTCTTGAAGCTATATGGAGATTTATATCAAGACTTAATAAATATATTGATGAAACTGCACCTTGGGCACTTGCAAAAGATGAAGATAAAAAAGATAGACTTGCAGTTGTAATGAATCACTTAGTAAATGGATTGTATAAAATTGCTGTAATGATTTATCCATATATGCCTACTGCAGCTCAAAAAATATGGAATCAACTAGGGGTAGAAAAACTTGTAAAAGATGCTAAAGTGGCAGATATTACTGGATGGAATCTTCTTTCAGTTGGACATGTTTTAGGAAATGCTGAACCAATATTCCCAAGACTTGATTTAGAAGTTTTTGAAACTAAAAAAGATTTAATGGCAGTAAATCCAGAATTAGTAATAGAAAATGCTGTAGATATTTCTGAATTTGATAAATTAAAAATACAGGTAGTAGAAATATTAGAAGCTGGAAAAATAAATGGTGCTGATAAATTACTTAAATTTAAAGTAAGTCTTGGAGATCATGCTAGACAGATAGTTTCTGGTATTGCAAAATCATATCCAGAACCTGAAAAATTGGCAGGAAAAAAAGTTCTTGCTATAACTAATTTAAAAACTGTTAAACTTAGAGGAGAAGTATCTCAGGGAATGCTTTTGAGTACTGAAGATAAAGTAAATGGACTTAAATTAGTAGAAGTGGATAAAAGTGTAGTAGTAGGATCAAGAGCAAAGTAAAGAATATACAGGAGGAAAATATAGAATGAAAAAAGTCACAAAGGCAGTAATTCCAGCAGCAGGATTAGGAACAAGAGTATTACCTGCTACTAAAGCACAGCCTAAAGAGATGCTTGTAATAGTTGACAAACCTTCTTTACAGTATATTGTAGAAGAGCTTGTAGAATCTGGAATCACAGATATAGTAATTGTTACAGGGAGAAATAAAAATTCTATAGAAGATCACTTTGACTATTCATATGAACTTGAAAATACATTGCAAAAAGATGGAAAAGATGAACTTTTAGAAAAAATAGAAAATCTATCAACTATGGCAAATATTTTTTATGTAAGACAAAATCTTCCTAAAGGATTGGGACATGCTATATTAAAAGCAAAGCCTTTTATGGGAGATGATCCTTTTATTATAGCTCTTGGAGATGATATAGTATATAATCCAGAAAAACCAGTAGCTAAACAGTTGATAGATGTATATGAAAAATATGGCTCAAGTATAGTAGGATGTCAGGAAGTAGAAGAAAAAGATATTTCTAAATATGGAATAGTTAAACCTATTGAAAGACTTGATAATAATACTTGTGTGATAGAAGATTTTATAGAAAAACCATCTCTTGAAGAAGCTCCTTCTAAATTTGCCTGTCTGGGAAGATATCTTCTTACTGGAAAGATATTTAAATATCTTGAAGAAGTTAAACCAGGAAAAGGTGGAGAAATACAGCTTACAGATGCTATATTAGATATGCTTAAAGATGGAGAAAGAGTTCTTTCATACAACTTTGAAGGAAAAAGATATGATATTGGTAATAAAGTTGGGCTCCTAAAAGCTAATATAGAATTTGGACTTAAAAATGAAGAAACAAGAGAAGAGTTATTAAAATATCTGAAAACAGAGCTTAAATTAGATTAATAATCAAGATGATGAGTATGATTTTATAAATCACCTCATCATTCTTTTTATACATAGGGGGGAGTATGGGAGCAAAATTAAGAAATATAAGTGCAATGCTGATATTTGGAACAATAGGAATATTTGTAAAAAATATAGAATTAGCTTCCAGTGAAATAGCTTTGTTAAGAGGAATAATAGGTGGTATTGTTCTCATTAGTGTCTCTATTTTGGTAAAGAATAAAATATCTTTTAAGGATGTTAAATCTAATCTTCTTCTTCTTTTATTATCAGGGGGAGCAATAGGTTTAAATTGGATATTTTTATTTCAAGCATATAGATATACAACAATTTCCAATGCTACTTTGAGTTATTACTTTGCTCCAGTTTTTGTAACATTACTTTCACCAGTTATATTAAAAGAAAAACTTACTTTAAAAAAAATGCTTTGTGTTGCCTGTGCAATGCTGGGAATGATATGTATAGTAGGGAATAGTAGTGGAGTAACAGAAGGAAGAAACGATTTTCTTGGAATAGCTTATGGACTTAGTGCAGCAGCTTTTTATGCCAGTGTCATCCTTATGAATAAATTTTTAAAAAATTTAAAAAGTCTTGAAACAACCTATATACAATTAATTTTAGCAGCAACAGTACTCATGCCTTATGTATTTATAGTGGAAGGATTTAATGTTTTAAATATATCTGCTTCTTCAATACCATATATATTGATATTGGGAATAGTTCATACTGGATTTGCCTATCTGCTGTATTTTTCATCTTTGAAGGAATTGAAAGGTCAGACTATAGCAGTTATGAGTTATATAGATCCTATATCTGCTGTAATAATTTCAGCTATATTTTTGAGAGAAAGAATGGGAGTATTGCAGATAGCAGGAGGAATTCTAATTTTAGGTTCTACTTTGATAAGTGAACTTACAAAAAGCAAAGAGAAATAAATGAGAATTTTATTTATAGGAAATAGTCATATAAAGTGATAGAGGAGTTAAAAAATAATAAATAAAAAAGAAACCAAGTAAAAAGAAATATAAAATTTTCTAATATGGAATAATTTTATATTTCTTTTTACTTGGTTTCTTTTTTGCAATATAAATAACTTTATTTTTTAATCAATCTTTTTTATTTTATTACAAATGATTTATTGTCTATTCCTCTCATTGTAGCAAGTATTCCATCAAGATGATCATATTCATGCTGCAGAAGTTCAGCAAGATCTCCTTCTAAAGACATTACCTGTTCTTTCCAATCTATATCTAAATATTTTATTCTGCATCTTTTATAACGTTTTACTTTAACCAACAAATTTGGAAAAGACATACAGTCATCTAATACTTCCATCATTTCGTTATCTGGAAATTCAAGAGTGGGATTTATAAAAATTACAGGTTTATCAATGAACATATAAAGAAGTCTTTTTTTCACTCCTATCTGGGGTGCAGCAATAGCACGTCCAGCATGATATTTTTCTCTGAAATCCATCAGTGTATCATGAAGGTCTTGAATTACAGATTTGATATTTTCAATTTCATCTGGTTTCACAGGTTCACTTATCTGATATAATTCATCATTTCCAAGAAGCAGGATATCTCTCTTCATAATAATCTCCTTATTTATTATTAGACAAGTAGTTCAAAGCAAATTGGGCATATAATGCAGTACCAACTTCAAGCATATCTTCATCTATGTCAAATTTTTCATGATGATGAGGGAAGTCAGTTCCTTTTTCTTTGCTTCCAGTTCCAAGTTTTACCATAACTCCAGGAACTATATTAGAGAAGAATGAGAAATCCTCTCCACCAGTAGAAGGAGGAACAGTAACGACATTTTCTTTTCCCACAAGGGAAGCAGCAGTTTCCCTCGCTAAAGCAGCACAATTATCATCATTGATAGTTGGACCTACTCCCTCTATAAATTCTATTTCAGCAGTAGCTCTGTAAGCTTCTGCAGTAGATTTAGCTATTCTTGTTATAGAAGTAAAGAAATTTTTTCTGACTTCTGGGCTGTAACATCTAGTAGTACCACTCAATACAGCAGTAGGAGCAATTACATTGAATCTTGTTCCAGATTTAATTTCTCCAACAGTAAGTACAGCAGGATCAAAAGGAGAGTATTCTCTGCTGATTACAGATTGAAGGTTCATAACAATGGCAGAACCTACTACAACAGCATCTATACATTGTTCAGGTCTTGCTCCATGTCCCCCCTTACCTGTTACAGTTATTTTAAACATATCACCTGATGCCATTCTTGCACCACTGTCAGCAGATATCTGCCCAGAAGGAACATCTGACGAAACATGGATACCCATAATAGCATCTACACCTTCCATAACTCCAGCAGCTATCATTTTTTTTGCTCCAAGTACAACTTCTTCTCCTGGCTGGAAGAAAAGTTTAACAGTACCATTTATTTCATCTTTCATTCTATTTAAAACTTTGGCAGCTCCAAGAAGCATAGCCCCATGAGAATCATGGCCACATGCATGCATCAATCCATGGACTTTAGAAGCATATTCTTTTCCAGTCTGCTCAATAACAGCAAGAGCATCAATATCTCCTCTCAATGCAACAGTTTTTCCAGAATTAGTACCATGTATTGTAGCAACTACTCCTGTATCAGCTACAATTTCACATTCTATTCCATCTTTTTCCAGTTCATTTTTTATTCTTTTAGAAGTTTCATATTCCTGAAGACTTGGTTCTGGATTCATATGGAATTCTCTTCTCATATTTATTACATAATCTTTGTATTCTTTAGCTAATTCTTGTGATTTCATTTTGTTTCCCCCTTATATATTCAGATCTTAGATCTATTTTAACTTATATTTTTATTTATTAATACATAATTATTTATTTTCTTTTATTATGTAAGTATTAGAGATATCTATATATCCAGTTTTTTTCATGATAAGACCTTTTACATTTTTATTCATTCCTAAGTTAAGTTTAGGAAATACTAAAGTATAATGAGGAAGATCTCTTTGAAGAATATCTTGTACCTGTCTGTATAAAAGATTTCTTTCATCTTCATTTACAGAATTTCTAGCTTTGTCTAAAAGCTCATCAGCTTCCTTAGATACATAGTTACTTCTGTTAGCTGAACCATTTCTTTGTGAAGAGTGAAACATTGGGTATAAAGCAGCATCAGCATCTCCAGAAGACACATTCCAAGAGAAAAGGTAAAGCTGTTTGTTGTGATCTAATGTTTTTGAAAGGTAAGTTCCCCATTCAAATACTTCTATTTCAACATTTATTCCAACAGCCTTTAATTGATCTTGAATGATAACACACATATCAACTCTTGTAGATTCATCATTTACCCATAGCTTTATATTGAACCCATCTGGGTATCCCGCTTCTTTTAGAAGTTCTTTGGCTTTTTCTATATTCACTTCATAAATATTTGAATCAGGATTGTATCCAGCAACAACAGTAGGAAGTGTTGAATTAGCTGGAACAGCAGCTCCTCTGAATACAGCATCAGCAAGGACTCTGTTATTTACAGCATATGCGATAGCTTGTCTTACTCTTATATCAGCAAACAGTGGGTTTGTCTGATCAAATGCAAGGTATAAGCTTGAAGGTGCTTCTACTTCTACTAATTCAAGCTTTTTATGATTCATAACAGCTTCTCTGTCCATGATGCCAATATCAAAAGCTACATCTATTTCACCAGTTTCAAGAGATATCATTCTGTTGCTTACTTCAGGAATATTTCTAAAAATTATATTTTTTATTTTTGATTCACCCTTCCAGTTTTCAGGAAATGATTCAAGAACTATTCTATCTCCAGTTATCCATTCTTTAAATTTATGCTGTCCAGTTCCAACTGGATTTTTAAAAACATCTTCTCCAGCCTCTACAGCAGCTCTTTTATTAATAATAGAACCATTTGTAGTAGCTAAATGTTTTAATAAAGGGCCAAAAGGTTCCTTTGTAGTAATCTTTATAGTATTTTCATCAAGAATAGAAACTTCTTTTATGGGGTTAAAAAGATATGAAGCTTGTGGAGAAGCTATTGCTCTGTCTAGAGAATATTTTACATCTTCAGAAGTAAGGATATCTCCATTATGAAATTTTACTCCTTTTCTCAAATGAAATATCATACTATAATCATCAATTCTTTCCCAATTTTCAGCAAGTCCAGGCTGAATACTAAGGTTTTCATCCATAATAGTAAGAGTATCAAACATCATCTGCATAACTTTATTTGAAACAGTATCAATGCTTTTTTGCGGGTCAAGAGTTTTAGCATCTGATTTTTGAGCTATAACAAGAGTTTCTTTTAAAGCAGTATCATCAGCAGCTTTCTTTTCAGAAGTCACAGTTTTTCCAAATCCAACTAATACCAGTATCGTAAGTATTAATCCTAAAGTTTTTAAAATTTTCTTGTTCATTTTTTTCCCCCTTAAATTTTGTAATAAACTTAAAATTTGTATAAAAAAAAGCAGCCCAGTCAGGCTGCTCTAAATATACTTTCATTTATCCTAAAATAATCATTTACCCAATCATAACTAATAAGGTTTTCCTATTAATTATGACTGATATCAATAGGAACACAAAAGTTATTAAAACTATGGAAACTAAACCTAACATCAGAGATAATTGTATATATATTTCTTTTAAAGTAAAAGTAAAAAAAGTAGTAAAAGTAATAAAAATATACAAATGCTCTAAATTCTAAGTTAGTTCTTAACATACCCTGTGTCCTCCTTTTCAAAATGATTACTTCTTGTAGAGGATTGTAATACTAAAAAAACGAAAAGTCAAGAAAAATTTTAAAATATTTTTTAACCTTTATTTTTTTCTAAGAAATCAAGAGCATATTGAGCATAAAATGCTACTCCATCTACAAATACATCTTCATCCACATCAAATTTTCCATGATGGTGTGGATATATAATACCTTTTTCTTCATTTCTGGCACCTAAGTTACACATAACTCCTGGAACAATAGAAGAAAATTCAGAAAAATCTTCTCCACCAGTAGCAGGAGGAGTTTCTACTACATTTTCTTGTCCAACTATTTTTCCAGCAGATTCACGAGCTATAGAAGTACAGATATCATCATTGATAGTTATTTTTACCAGATTGGAATATTCCATTTCAGCAGTTGCTCTATATGCTTCAGCTGTAGCTTTAGCTATTCTTTCAATAGCAGCTGGAACTTTTTCTTTAAATTCAGGATTGTAATATCTTACAGTTCCTTCAATAACAGCCCTAGGAGCTATTACGTTGAATCTAGTTCCAGAATGGATGGAACCTATTGTTACAACTAGAGGATCAAAAGGACTGAATTCTCTGCTTACAAGGGATTGAATATTCATAACAACAGCAGAACCAACAACAACAGCATCTATTGTTTTTTCAGGTTCAGCACCATGACCTCCCTTTCCTGTAACAGTTATTTTAAAATAATCAGCAGAAGCTGTTTTAGCACCAGGATCAGCATTTATAGTTCCAGCAGGAAGTCCGCTGGAAATATGCATTCCCATAACACTATCTACCCCTTCAAGAGCTCCTTCAGCTACCATAGCAGCAGCTCCCTTACCAACTTCTTCACCAGGCTGGAAGAAAAATTTAACAGTTCCATTTATCTGATCTTTCATTTCATTGAGAACCATAGCAGAACCAAGAAGCATGGCTCCATGTGTATCGTGACCGCAGGCATGCATAAGCCCATGTATTTTTGAAGCATATTCCTTTCCACTTTCTTCTATTACAGCAAGAGCGTCAATATCCCCTCTTAGAGCTACAGTTTTGCCAGGATGGCTGCCTTTGATGGTTGCGATAACCCCAGTACCAGCAATACTCTTATTTTCAATACCAGCTTTATCAAGTTCCTCTCTTATTCTTCTGGAAGTATTATATTCCTCCATACTTGCTTCAGGATTCATATGAAATTCCCTTCTCATAGTTATTACATAGTCTTTATATTTTTCTGCCAATTTTTTAGTTTGCATTTTTCCTCCCAGCCAGTTTTATTTTTTATTTTTCAACATATGCCTTAGTTAAATCAACATATCCATTTTTCTTGAAAATCATATTTTTTACTTTAGTACTTTTTGCAAGATTAAGTTTAGGATAAACTAAAGTATAATGAGGAAGTTCCTCTTGAAGAATGTCCTGTACTTTTTTATAGATTTCAGTTCTTTCATCTTGGTCTACTGAAGTTCTTGCTTTATCTAAAAGAGTATCAATTTCTTTGTTGGAATAGAAACTTCTGTTACCAGATGCTCCATGCTGAGTAGAATGAAACAGAGGATAAAGAGAAGCATCTCCATCACCAGATGAATTCCATGAAAGAAAATAAAGTTCTTTATCAGGCAGAGCTGTTTTAGAAACATAAGCTCCAAATTCAAAAACTTTAATTTCAACATTAATACCAACAGCTTTTAACTGGTCTTGAATAATTACACACATATCAACTCTAGGCCCATCATCCATTACCCATAATTGAAGATCAATTCCATTAGGATATCCAGCCTCTTTTAAAAGCTCTTTGGCTTTTTCAATATTCTGATCATATTTTTTTACATTTGGGTTATAAGAAGGAGATGCTTTAGCCATAACTGAGTCAGCAGCAACAGCTGAACCTCTGAAGATTGCATCTACAAAAACATTATTATCAATAGCATAAGCAATTGCCTGTCTTAGTTTTTTGTTTTGGAACTTAGGTACAGTCTGGTCAAATCCAAGATAAAGAATAGAAGGAGACTCTACTTCAAGTAATTCCAGATTCTTGTGATTTTTAACAGCTTCTTTATCCATAAGTCCAATATCAAAAGAGATATCAGCTTCTCCAGTTTCCAAGTAAATCATTCTGTTGCTTACTTCAGGAACAGTTTTAAAAGTGATTTCTTTGATTTCAGGAGCACCATGATATGAATCATTAAACGCTTCAAAAACAATTTTGTTTCCAGGAAGCCATTCTTTGAATTTGTATTGTCCAGTTCCTACAGGATTTTTAACATAATCTTCTCCAGCAGCTTCTACAACTTTCTTGTTAACAATTCCACCTTGAATAGCAGCAAGATTTTGTAAAAGAGCTCCAAAAGGAGTTTTTGTAGTAACTTTTACAGTATAGTCATCCATAACAGTAACTTCAGAAATAGGATTATAAAGATACATAGTTTGTGGAGAAGCAACAGCTCTTTCCAATGTAAATTTAACATCTTCAGCTTTCAGTTCATCACCATTATGAAACTTAACACCTTTTCTTAAATAAAAGACAATACTATATTCATCAATTCTTTCCCATTTTTCAGCAAGGGCAGGTACTACATTAAGGTTTTCATCTAATTCTAAAAGAGAATCATACATAAGATTGATAGATTTGTTAGACATAGTATCAATACTCTTTTGAGGATCAAGAGTTTTAGGATCAGACTTCATTGCTACAACAAGAGTATCTTTCAACTGAACATTGGCAGTAGCAGCAGGTGCTGCTTTTTCTCCTTTTGATGAAGCAGAAATTTTCATGGCACTAAATAGTCCAACACAAACCAGTAATACACCCATTCCAAATTTTTTAAGCATTTTATAATTCATTTTTAATCACATCTCCTTAGTTATATCCCAGGGACCCTTAGAGGGTCTTAGGATTTTTCTTTAAATAGTCAATAGCATATTGTGCATAAAATGCAACTCCATAAACAAAAGCATCTTCATCTACATCAAATTTTCCATGATGATGAGGATAAGTTGTTCCTTTTTCTGTATTTCCAGCTCCAAGTCTAGTCATAACTCCAGGAACTATTGAAGAAAATTCAGAGAAATCTTCTCCACCTGTACCAGCAGGAGTATGTATGACATTTTCTTTTCCAACTATTTTAGCAGCTGATTCCTGAGCAAGTTCAGCACAAGCATCATCATTAATAGTAGGTTTTACAAGGCTTGAATATTCCATTTCAGCAGTTGCTCTATATGCTTCAGCTGTTGATTTAGCAATTCTTTCAATAGCATCAGCTATGATTTGTTTATATTCAGTTTTATAATATCTTACAGTTCCTTCCAATACAGCAGTAGGAGCTATAACATTGAATCTAGTTCCAGATTTTATTGATCCAGTAGTTACTACAACAGGGTCGAATGGAGAAAGTTCTCTGCTCACTATTGATTGAAGATTCATAACAGTAGCTGCCCCAACAACAACAGCATCTATACATTGTTCAGGTCTTGCACCATGCCCTCCTTTTCCTGTAATAGTTACTTTAAAAGAGTCAGCAGAAGCCATTCTAGGACCTGGATCAGCATTTATAGTTCCAGTAGGCATATCAGAAGATATATGTATTCCCATAACACCATCTACTCCTTCAAGAGCTCCTTCAGCTACCATAGCAGCAGCTCCTTTACCAACCTCTTCACCAGGCTGGAAGAAAAATTTAACAGTTCCTTCTATTTCATCTTTCATTTCATTTAAGACTTTTACAGCACCAAGAAGCATAGCTCCATGAGTGTCATGACCACAGGCATGCATCATACCATGAACTTTTGAAACATAATCATGAGTATTTTCTTCTACAACAGCAAGAGCATCAATATCTCCTCTAAGTGCTACAGTTTTTCCAGGTTTAGTACCTTTTATAGTAGCTATGACACCAGTACCAGCTATTCCTTTATATTCAACACCCATTTTTTCAAGTTCTTCTTTTATTCTTTTGCAAGTGTTGTATTCCTGCATACTTACTTCAGGGTTCATGTGGAATTCTCTTCTCATTTGTATGACATAATCGTGATTTTTTTTAGCTAAATCTATAGTTTTCATAATTTGTTCCTCCCAGTTTTAATTATCTATTTTATTTTTCATTTGTAACATACATATTTTCAACATCTATATATCCATCATTTCTGAATATCATATCTTTTACACTTTTTCTTACAGCTACATTCAACATAGGATACACTAAAGTGTAATGTGGAATATCCTCTTGTAATATTTCCTGAGCTTCCTGATACATTTTTGTCCTTTCTTCTTGATCAACTGAATATCTGGCTTTGTCTAAAACTTCATCTAACTTTTCATTTTTATAGAAACTTCTGTTTCCAGATAATCCTTGTTGACTAGAATGGAACAAAGCATATAAAGCAGCATCTCCATCACTAGTAGAATTCCAAGAAAGTAAATATAACTGTTTATTAGGCTGAGCTGTTCTTGATACATATGCTCCCCATTCAAATATTTTAATTTCAGCATTGATTCCAATGGCTTTTAACTGTTCCTGCATAATTACACACATATCAGTTCTAGGTCCATCATCATTAACCCATAATTCAATATTCAATCCATCTTTATATCCAGCTTCTTCCATTAACTGCTTAGCTTTTTCAATATCTTGATCATATTGTTTAGCTGGAGTGATATGAGCAGGGCAAGCTTTTGGCAAAGCAGAATCAGCAGCTATTGCAGAACCTCTGAACACAGCTTCAGCTAAAACTTTGGTATCTACTGCATAGGCAATGGCCTGTCTTAATTTTTTATTTTGATATTCAGGAGTTGTCTGATCAAATCCTAAGTACAATGAAGATGGAGAAGCAACTTCTAAAAATTCCATATTTTTATTATTTTTAACAGCTTCTTTATCCATTATTCCAATATCGAAAGCGATATCAGCTTCACCAGTTTCCAAAGCTATCATTCTGTTACTTACTTCTGTTATAGTTCTCATAGTGATCTGTTTAACTTTTGGAGCCCCTTGGAAAGCTTCATCAAAAGCTTCAACAATTATTCTGTCTCCAGGGATCCATTCTTTAAATTTATACTGTCCAGTTCCTACTGGGTGTTGGAAGAAGTTTTCTTCTCCGACTTCCTGTACAGCTCTTTTACTTACTATACAACCTTGAGTTTGAGCCAAGTTTGTTAATAATGGACCAAAAGGTTTTTCAGTGGTAATTTTTACAGTATTTTCATCAATTACAGTAACTTCAGTTATTGGTTTAAATAAATAAGATGTTTGATTAGAAACTCTTGCTCTGTCTATAGAGAATTTTACATCTTCAGCAGTCATTGTATCTCCATTATGGAATTTCACCCCTTTTTTTAAATGGAATACAGTGTTTGTATTATCAATTGCTTCCCAGCTTTCTGCCAAACAAGGTTGAATCTTTAGGTCTTTATCCAGTGATAACAACCCATTGAATATCAAACGAATAGTTTTGTTAGATGTTGTATCAATAGTTCTTTGAGGATCAAGTGTTTTAGCATCAGCTTTTGAAGCTATTACTATATTTTCTTTGTAAGGATTAACTGCTTCAGTTTTTTTAGTTTCAGTTTTCTTATCAGTAGCAATGACATTCATTCCTGTAAAAAATATAACTGCTGCAGCAGCAACTGCTGCTCCGATTCTTTTTATCACTTTATTTTTATTTTCCATTTATACCACTCCCTGTGTTTATCATCAAAATTATTAAAGATAGAATTAGAAATATTTCTTCCAGCATTTAGTAATAGTGATGAACAGAGTAGTGTAGAGTAGTTAGTTTTAAAGTTTTTCATTTTTATTCCCCCTAGTGTTATTTTTTAATAATTTGTATAAAAAAAAGCAGCCAGTTAGGCTGCTTTAATAACTAAAACGACATTTTATATTCCCATTCTTAAAATGAACCCAATACAGAGTCTCATAAAGAATTTAAAAATATTTACAAATGGAACTAATATATAACTTATTATAATCCAAGTTTAAATAGAAGAGTTATATATTTTAGATTCCTTAAAAAGTCGAATAATGTTTAAATTGACCTTAACATAATTATTGGCATATGAAATTTTATTAGAACTGAGTATGAGCACTATTATACATATGACAAATATTATTATGTTAAATAAAAACATATTCTGACCTCCCCTTGATTTATTTGTTGTTCAGAGTATAAACCTAAATTAAAAAAAATGCAAGAAAAATTTTTAAAAATTACAAAAAAATAATACTTAATTACCAAAAAATAAGTTGTCTACCTTTTGAGAATTAGGCTTTCCAAGAAGAGAACCTCCAATAAAAATTATTACAGAAAAAATTATTACAGGAACAATCTGATGCATTCCAATAAATTTTATGTCCATAACAACCATATACAAATAAGATATAACACTGAATATCATTGAAACAGCTGCTCCAGTAGCATTAGCTTTTTTCCAGTACAGACCAAAAAGTATAGGACAGAAAAAAGCAGCTTCCTGACCAGCTAATGCAAAAAGATTTATCCACACTAGAAGCTGTGGAGGGTTTAAAGCCAAAATGAAAACTATTATTCCAAGTATAAGAGAAGTTCCCAAAGAAAGTTTTTTAATTTTTGATTCACTGGGATTCTTTTCTATGTAGTTTATATATAAATCTTTGACAATAGCAGCAGATGACATTATGAGCAAAGAATCTACAGAGGACATAATGGCAGCAAGGGGTCCAGCAATAAAAATACCAGCAAGTATAGGATGCATATTTTTTATTGCAAGAATAGGAATTATTTTATCTCCAACATCAACTCCAGGTTCTACAGCTATTCCCATAACTCCAACCAGATGCATTCCAAGCATTAGAAGTCCTACAAATGAAGTTCCTATTATCATAGCTCTGTGCATAGCTCTGCTGTCTTTAAATCCCATACATCGCACTTCAGTGACAGGAAGCCCCAGTACTCCTATTCCAACCAGCATCCAGAATGATAATATAAAGGGTTTTGATACAGCTCCACCTCCATCAGGAGTCAGGAGAGAAGGATTAGTTTCAAGAACTTTACTCATGATATTTTCCATACCTCCGCCTTTATTCAAAATTATTAGAAATAATAGTCCAGTAGCAAGAAGCATGACTATTCCTTGTATAGCATCAGTGATAGTTACAGCTCTGAATCCTCCAAAAGTTGTATAGATAATAACTACAGCAGAGAATATAATCAATCCTAAAGTATAGGAGTATCCTGTGACACTTTCAAATAATCTGGCTCCTCCTACAAATTGGGCAACAATAGTTCCAATAAAAAATATAAGCATCATTAGGGATGAAAGTATAATGACAAGATTACTTTCATATCTTGCTCTTAAAAAGTCTGTAATAGTAACACCATTTATTTTTCTTGATATGATAGCAAGCTTTTTTCCTAAAACTCCAAGAGTAAGAAAAGCAGTAGGAACTTGAATACATGCAAGAAATACCCAGCTGAGTCCAAGTTTATATGCTATTCCAGGACCTCCTATAAAAGAACTGGCTCCAACATAAGAACTAATAAGAGTCATAGCAAGGACAAGTCCTCCCATACTTCTGCTTCCAATAAAATATTCTTCAATAAATTTTCCATTTTCATTTTTGTATTTTCCCATTTTCCATGCAATAAAAAGAACAATTAAAATATATACTATAATAGGAATTATTATCATTATTCTTCCTCCTGTTCTAAGTCAATATCTTTAAAAAAGAATTTTACTGCTAGAAAAACAAGTATATTAATTAGAAAAAGCCCAACAACACATGAATAAAAAAACCATCTTGGTAATCCAAAAATAAATTTGTATTCTGAAGGAGAAACATTTTCATCAATATATCCCCAAAAATACCACCATAAAAAATATATTAAATAAAGAATAATGGTAATAATGACTTCTTTGTTTATTTGTTTTCTTACATCCATTTTTCACCTCTTATTGAAATTTATTTACTATACAAGAGGATAATATATTAAAATACAGAAAAAATCAATATTTTTTACAAGAAATTAACAGAAAAATATTTATATAAATTTTTTAATACCCTCATAGATTATAAAAAAGGTTGATTCCAAAGCTTAAATATAATTTTAATAATTTTTTAATAAAATAGAATTAAAGAGATATCTCTATTTTTAAATTTTTAAAATTAAATTGTACTTTCAAATCAACCAGTTAACATTTTATATTTTATACAAAGTTTCTGTCATAAAGAAGAGCTGCATTCAAAACTACAAGCACAGAACCAACATTATGCACAAGAGCTCCTGTTATAGGATTTAACAAACCAAGAACTGATAAAATGATTGCAATAAGGTTTATGGTCATAGAAGCTGTGATATTAAACTTTATAGTCTTTATAGTAGCTGAAGATAATTTTTTCAAATAGGGGATTTTTTCTATATTATCTCCCATAAGAGCTATATCAGAAGCTTCAATTGCAATGTCAGTACCCATACTTGCCATAGCTACTCCCACATCAGCAGTTTTTAAGGCAGGAGCATCATTTACCCCATCTCCTATCATACAGACTTTATCCCCATATTTTTCCAGTTTTTTTATATATGTAACTTTTTCAGCTGGAAGCAGTTCTGAATAAACATTTTCAATTCCTATTTCTTCAGCAAAGTAATCTGCTGTTTGTTTATGGTCTCCTGTGAGCAAGACTACTTTTGTCCCCATATTTTTTAGTTTTTTTACTATTTCTTTAGCAGTTGGGCGAATAGTATCTGATAAAGCTATTATACCTGTATATTTTTTGTTTTTTCCTATTAATATGGATATTTTTCCTTGTTTACGAAGCTTTTCCAGATTCTTTTCAATATCTTCATCTAAAAATATTCCCTGTTCTTGAAGAAACTTGCTGTTTCCACAATATATTTCATCATTTTCAATTTTTGTTATAATTCCTTTTCCAGATATCATTTTAAAATCTTCAACTTCTAAAAATTGAATATTTTCTTTTTTTCCATATTCTACAATAGCTTTTCCTAATGGATGTTCAGATCTTTTTTCAGAAGAACATACCAGTTTCAGCAATTCTTTTTCAGTTACTGAAGAAACTGAAATAATATCACTGACTTTTAACTTTCCAAATGTTAAAGTTCCTGTTTTATCAAAGGCAACACAGTTAACTTTTCCCATTTTTTCTAAAGCTTCTCCAGATTTTATTAAAACTCCATGTTTAGCAGCCTGTCCAACAGCTGCCATAATAGAAGTAGGAGTAGCAAGAGCCAGTGCACAGGGACAGAATACAACCAAAACAGTTACAGCTCTGATAATATCAGATGTAAGGAAATAAGCAAAAACAGCTATAATTAAAGCTGCAGGAACAAGCCAGCCAGCCCATTTATCAACTATTCTCTGCATAGGAGCCTTATTTTCTTCTGCCTCTTTTACCATTCTTATAAGTTTTTGAAGCGAAGAATCTTCTCCCACTTTAGTAGTTATGATATCAATAGAGCCATCACAGTTTAAAGTACCACAAAATACTTCGTCATCAATAGTTTTATCAACAGGGAATGACTCACCTGTCATTATAGACTGATCAACAGAGGAATTCCCAAAAATTATTTTTCCATCCACTGGAATCATTTCTCCAGGAAGAACTCTTAAAATATTATCTTTATATATTTCATCAATTGGAACAATACTTTCTACTAATTTTTCATTTTCTTTTATTATTTTACGCCCTTGCTGAGGTGATAATTTAATAAGCTGGCTGATACCTTTTTTTGCTCTGTTTACAGTAATATCTTCTAATATTTCACCTATTGCCATAATAAATGCTATCTCTCCAGCAGCAAATATTTCACCTATTGTGATAGAAGCTATTATTGCAATAGAAACTAATAATTCAGATGATATAGTTTTTTCACAAAAAAGATCTGTTGCTGCTCCATATAAGATTGGAATTCCAGATATTATAATTGGAACCCATGCTGGATTTATGGTAAGGTCTATTCCCATAAGCATACAAACAAGACTTATACCTAAAAATATTCCACCTATGATTGTCATAGGAATACTGCTTAAAATTTCTTCTACTTTTTCCAAAGTACTTCCCCCTCTGCTTTTTATAAATTAAATTAAAAAAAATTGGCTATAACTATAACTATTCCTATTAAACACATGCTTCCATAAACTTTTCTACTGTTTTCATCATTTTTTTCTTTAATAAAGAAATAGATACCAGCAAATAAAAGACAGAAACCAGCTAAAATCATAAAAATATTAAAATGCATAGATATCTCCTTAAACAAAGTTTAATACCCATACGGGTATAATTATACCTATAGGGGTATATGAAGTCAAGAAAAAAATGAAAAATTTTAAAAATTGAATTTAATATTTTCTTATCTTTCCTTTATATTTAATAGCTAGAATAAAAATATAATAAATTATTAGGTATATAGACGAAAAAAAGCTTGATTTTTTATTAAAAATATATTAATATCTTATTGAGATTAAGTATCAATAAGGAGATACAGGATGAAAAGGAATACACCACAGAAAAGAGCTATATTTGAAGTAATACAGAAATTAGACAACCATCCTACAGCAGCAATATTGATGGAAGAATTGGAAAAAAGTGGATATAAAGTGAGCAGAGCCACAGTTTTCAGAGTGTTAAATGAAGCAGAAAAAGAAGGAATAATTACTAAAATAAGCTCCCCTGATGGAGAAGATAGGTATGACCCTCATACAGAAAAACACTACCATTTAAGATGTAAAATATGTGGAAAAATAGTTGACAGTACCTATCCTTATCATGAAATAATGAATCATGAAGAAGAAGATGGATTTTTAATAGAAAGTCATAATTTAGAATTTGTAGGAATATGTAAGGAGTGTAAGAAAAAAACATAAGGAAAAAATGTTTCTTGGGAAGAAATGTCATGAGTAAACACTTGTCAATGGATATCAGAGTTCCTATTGAACTTGATAATCCATCAATTATGCGTTTTGAAGAAAAATGCATTAAATGTGGTATGTGTAAAGAAATATGTAGGGATTACATAGGAGTACATGGAACTTATAGTTTGAGAGATACAAATGATAGAGCTGTTTGTATTAACTGTGGTCAATGTGCTAATGTTTGTCCTGCAAGCAGTATTACTGAAAAATACGAATATCAGCAGATTGCTGAAGAGGTAAAAAGTGGTGATAAAGTAGTTGTCTTTTCAACTTCTCCCTCAGTAAGAGTAGCATTAGGTGAAGAGTTTGGAATGGAAAAAGGAAGTCTGGTAGAAGGAAAAATGGTATCTTTGTTGAGAGCATTAGGAGGAAACTATATTCTTGATACTAACTTTGCTGCTGATCTTACTATAGTGGAAGAAGCTAGTGAACTTATACAGAGAATAACTACTAAAAATAAACCTCTGCCACAGTTTACAAGTTGCTGTCCAGCATGGGTAAAATATGCAGAGATATATCATCCAGAAATACTGCCTAATCTATCTACAGCTAAGAGTCCTATTGGTATGCAAGGGCCAACTATAAAAACTTACTTTGCTGAAAAAATGGATATAAATCCAGAAAAAATTATAAATGTAGCAGTGACACCATGTACAGCTAAAAAATTTGAAATACACAGAGATGAAATGAAAGATGCTGGAAAAAAACTTGACATAGAAGATATGCGTGATATGGACTATGTAATTACTACCAGAGAATTGGCTCTTTGGGCAAAAGAGGCAGAAATAAATTTTCAAGCTTTGGAGGAATCATCATTTGATAGACTGATGGGAGAATCAACTGGAGCAGGGATTATATTTGGAAACACAGGTGGAGTAATGGAAGCAGCTCTTCGTACAGTTTATGAGTATATAACACATGAGAAAGCCCCTGCCAGTTTATTTGAATTAAAAGAAATTCGTGGAATAGAAGGAATAAAAGAAGCAGAAGTAAAAATTAGAGATATTGCTGTTAATGTTGCTGTGATATATGGAACAGAGAATGCAGGAAAAATTATAGAAAAAGTAAAAAATGGTGAAAAAGAATATCACTTTATAGAAGTTATGACATGTCCAGGAGGATGTATTGGAGGAGGAGGTCAGCCTAAAGATCTCGATAAAGAAAGAGATGAAATAAATCAAAAAAGGATAGACAGCCTATACCAGAAAGATAGACTTACACCTATAAGGACTAGTCATGAAAATAGTGAGATAATAGCATTATATAAAGAATTTTATGGTCATCCATTGAGTGAATTAGCAGAAAAAATGTTACACACTCAATATTATGATAGAAGTAACGAATTAGGAAAAGGAGAGGATAATATGAAAAAATTTAGATGTACAATATGTGGATATATTCATGAAGGGGAAACTGCACCAGAAAAATGTCCAGTATGTAAACAAGGAGTGGACAAGTTTGTTTTAGTAGAGGAGAAAGTATCAGGAAATAAATATGCAGGAACTAAAACTGAAAAAAATCTAATGGAAGCTTTTTCTGGAGAATCACAAGCTAGAAATAAATACAAATATTTTTCACAGGTAGCTCAAAGAGAAGGATTTGAACAAATAGCTGCTATATTTATGGAAACTTCTGAACAGGAAAGTCAACATGCTAAAATGTGGTATGAAGAATTTCATGGACTTGGAAATACAGCTGAAAATCTGAAAACTGCTGCTGAAGGAGAAAACGGTGAGTGGACAGATATGTATGCTCGTATGGCTAAAGAAGCAAGAGAAGAAGGATTTGAAGAACTAGCTGTTAAATTTGAAAATGTAGCTAAAGTAGAAAAAGAACATGAAGAAAGATATTTGAAACTTCTTGCTAATGTTGAAAAAAATCTTGTATTTAAAAATAATGGAGAAACTAAATGGATGTGCAGACAATGCGGACATGTACATTATGGTGCTGAAGCTCCTGAAAGTTGTCCTACTTGCGGATATGCTAAAGCTTACTTTGAAAGAAAAACTGAAAATTATTAATATATAAAAACATAAAAAGATTATTCACAGTAAAAGAAAAACAGTCATTAAATTTTTTAATGACTGCTTTTTTGTTAATTACATTCTAGAAAATTGTTCAATAGCCTTAGTAAAGTTTTCAATAGTTTTTTCAGAATCACCATGCTCTATACCTTCACGAACACAGTGATTCAAATGCCCTTCAAGTATGACTTGTCCAACTTTATGCAGAGCACTCTTAGTAGCATTAACTTGAATAAGAACATCTTCACACGGAATGTCCTCATCAATCATTTTATCTATGGCATTTAATTGTCCAATAATTTTTTTTATTCTCACATGGAGAGTTTTAGAATCCATACATTTTTTCATTTAACACCATCCTTTATACTGATAGGGGTATCTGTATTTTAATATAGGATATCTACTCTGTCAAAAACATAAAGATAATCATTAGATTTTATACAGAACCTATTTTTTCTTAAGCTTTTTTCTTGTACTTAAAGATCCCATCATATTTTTTACTTTTTCTTTTTCCATAAATTTATACCCATGTAAGATTTTATTTTGAGTATTGATTATTTCTTTTTTCAATTTGAAATAGTTTTCTAATCTTTCTTGTGAAAGTTCTCCAGTCTCAATAGCTTTGATGACAGCACAATGAGGTTCAGAAGTATGAGTACAATCAGCAAATTTGCATTGCAGGGCAAATTCTTCAATATCTTTAAATGCAGTATCAGTATCTCCATTCCATATTTGAAGCTCTCTCATACCAGGAGTATCAATTATGAAACCATTTTCAACTTTAAATATCTCTCTGCTTGTAGTAGTATGTCTTCCCTTAGAGTCAGATTTTCTAATATCGAAAGTTTTAATGGTATCTCCCCCAATAAGTTTGTTGATGAGGGTTGATTTTCCAACTCCAGAAGAGCCTATTAAAGCAACTGTAGAACCATCTTTCAAATAATCTTTTAGTTCCTCAATACCTTTATCCTCATAAGATGAAACTATGTGAATAGGAACACCAAAAGCAATAGATTCCAGTTCAGATATTTTTTCAGAAATATTATCTTCCAAGTCAGCTTTAGTTAAAATAAAAGCTGGAGCAGCACCAGAATCATATACTAAAGTAAGATATCTTTCCAGTCTTTTTATATTAAAATCATTATTTAGAGAAGTAACTATAAAAATATAGTCAACATTACTGACTATAACCTGTTCTCTCATATCTTTTCCAGCAGCTTTTCTGGATAGTTTCGTTTTTCTGGGAAGTATATCAATTATTTGCTTTTCTTCACTGACAGCAACATAATCTCCAACTACTGGAAATAATTTTTCCAGTATCATTTTTCCTGTTATAACAGAATTGATTTCTTCAATTCCATTTGAAATTTTGTATATATTTTTTCCTACAGATATAACTCTATAATTATTCATTTTTTCTCCTTTGCCATTATTTAAATTTGAATTTTTATTTTCAAATCCTATAATAGAAAGAGTTCTTAGAGCACCTTCCTATTATAGGAAGAATACACTATCCATTTTTTTCATAAAACTACACCTCCATAAAATATATTTTATTATATCATAAAAAAAATCAAATTAAGTAAATTTTATTTTAGAAGATTTGTATAAAATAAATAACATGAATAAGTAGTAGATTTTTTTATGATATGTTAGAATGCCAAGTAAGAAGCTGTATTTTATAAGAAATTATGGATATAAAAGAAGTATTTGTTTTAGAAAATTATCTTAATATGGGAAAAAGACATTATCTAACTGAGATGTTTTAATGTGGTTGAAAATAAATGATAAAGTCATAGAAATAAAAATAAATATGTAGTAAGATAAGGGTATGGCAGGATAGTAATATTTCATTCAGGGGGAAAAATGAAAAAAGAAATTATGAGATTCACAAAATTATTTATTGGATTGTTTGCTTGTGCATTAGGGTGTATGATAATTTTAAAGGCAAATCTTGGATTATCTCCATGGGATGTTCTTCATCAAGGATTATCTAAAACTCTGGGGATAACAATAGGACAGGCAAGTATAGGATTAGGACTGATGATAGTTGTACTGGATATATTTTTAGGACAGCCAATAGGATTGGGAACAGTATTGAACTTTATGTCCATAGGGGTTTTTATGGATTTAATACTATATTTAAATTTTATTCCAATTGCAGAATCTCTGCCTTTAAAAATAGCTATGCTGCTGATAGGGATTTTAATTTACAGTTATGGTATTTTTCTATATATGGTACAGGGAATGGGATGTGGTCCAAGAGATGGGTTTATGCAGATACTTACTAAAAGAACAAAATACTCAGTGGGGCTTATAAAAAATGTAATAGAAATAATTGCCTTTTCTTTAGGATGGCTGCTGGGTGGAGAACTTGGACTGGGAACAATAATTACAGCTCTGTCTATGGGAATTATTTTAGAAGTGATGTTTAAGTATTATAATGTAGATGTGAAAGAACTTCAGCATAGAAATATCAAGGAAGAAATAAAGCATTTAAGTAAAATTGGAAAAATAAAATAAACAAAAAATTAAATATGAAGAGAAATCTAGAATTATCTTCCATTTCAGAAATTAAATTTCAGGAAATAACTCAATATAAAATAGAGTTGCACAATAAGTTCTGGAGAGAGGTTATGAAAAAAATACTGTATTGTATATTTTTACCATTTTATTTTATCTATCTTTTTATATTAGGAATTGCAGAAACTATAAAAGAAGATGAAGATAATGAAGAATTTTAAAAGTAAAATTGAAACTACTTTCAAATTATGAAGGTAGTTTTTTTATTTTCAAGAAAAATACTTGTTTTTAAAATACAGTTATTATTAAAATAATTTTTTTATATTTTTTAAGATACTAATTTTTTGATTTGTTATTTTGGCTGTTATTAATTTCTAACCACTCCACCAAAAACCATTAATGGCAAAACCGTTGATGGTTTTTTGGAGAAATCAGAATATATTCTTTATAAGAAGACAATAAGAGAATAGAAGATAATAAATAATACACATAGAGGGAAGAAAATTTATAAATAAAAATATAAAGGACTCACTGATGAAATAAAAAGAATGAAAGAAAGAATCCAAATAAAAATTTCTATTGAAATAATACAAAGATAAAAAATAAAGAGTACTTTAAAATCAACTAAAATTGTTGCAGTTCTCAGTTGTAGATAAAGGCGAACTCTCCCAACTTCTTATATTGACGATTATAACCTTTAAGACTGAAAAAGTCAAGATATAATATTTGTGTGTAAAAAAAATATTTAAAAATTGACATCTTAAAAATAGAGTTCTTTATTCCTATAAATGTTCGCTTTTATCTACATAAGAGAACGCTTGTTATTTTTATAGTACTTGAGAATATTATAGATTTAAATCGCAGAAATAAAAAATCTTAAATATTAAAGGGGAGGAAAGTATGATAGAAAAAATAATGAAATCACTAAAAAGAGGGAATAAAAAAAGAAGTTTAAACATAACAATAGGAGCAGTAGTAGGATTCTTGTTGTCATGTACTGGAGTAATGGGAGCTGATAATTATTTATGGATAAAAAATGATGGAACAGGAATAAAATTCAGTACTGACAGCAGTAAATTCGACGAAAGCAATCCATATATTGAAAACACTTGGAATGTAGGTACTAAAACTTATATAAATAATATAACCTTATCTGGAGCAAATAATTATTCTGCTGTAGGAGGTTATGGATTAAAATTAGAAAGAAATCTTGGAAAATTAAATTTAATAAATAATGGAAATATAACTGGTATTGGTGTTGGTTATGGTTATGGAATACGTTTAGATAGTTTAACAATAGAGGGAGATATAACTAATAGTGGAAGTATAAGTGCTGCTAGTAATAGTGGTTCTGGCTATGGAATATATTTAGATAATAGCTCATCAATAGAGAAAGCTATAACCAATAGTGGAATCATAGCTGGTACTGGTCATGTTAGTGGTTATGGAATATTTTTAGCTAATAAATTATCAATAGACAATAGTGGAAGTATAAGTGGTACTGATACTAGTGTTGCTAGTAGGAGTGGTCATGGTTATGGAATATATTTAGATAAGAGTTCATCAACAGAGGTAGATATAATCAATAGTGGAAGAATAACTGGTACTGATAATACTGCTGCTTTTGTTAGTACTGGTGTTTTTGGTTATGGAATATATTTAGATAAGAGTTCATCAATAAAGGGAGATATAACTAATAGTGGAAGTATAAGTGGTACTGGTAGTAAGTATCAGGGTTATGGAATACGTTTAACTGGCACATCAGGAGAGATAGATATAACCAATAGTGGAAGAATAACTGCTACTGGTTACTATGCTGGTTATGGAATATTAAATGATGACTCAAGGTTAATAGTAAATATAAATAATTCAGGGATTATAACTGGAGCTGATAATGCCTTATATCTAAAAGGAAATGAGGAAGTAAGTAACTATGGAATACTTGTGGCAAAAATAGGCACATCAGTTACAGAAGGAACAGGAAAAGTAAAAAATAATTATGGACTATATATTACTAGGGATTCAAAACTAACTATTGGTTCCAAGCAGCCTACTGATAGTTTTGGTAAACCTACTGATTCAATAACAATGGGTGTTGATGAAGATGGAGATAAAATAAAAAGATATATAACTATAAAAAATGCTGCTATAAAAGCTGGTTCCTCAGATAAAGAAACAGATAGTTTCACATTTTCTAGCAATCCTGTAGAATTTAATAATTCTATACTAAATGGAAAAAATAATACCTTGAGTGTTTCAGATTCAAATGAGATAAAAGGTTCTGTAATAAATGCCTTTGGAACAGCAATAACATTTGATAATACAACTGGAGGAAAACTCACACTGTCAGGAACAGTAGTAAATGGTGGAAAAGATGGAAACAAGACTACAGCAGAAAGCAGTACTATAACAGGAAGTGGTAATGGAGATACACTGATACTTCAATCTGGAGAAATTGAGTATGAAGTTGATAAAGATACAAAAAAAACAGGAACTCAAAATACTATAATCAATGGAAATATAGATATGGGAGCTGGAAATGATACTCTTACTATTGCCAGTGGAACAATAATTAATGGAACTACAAGCATGGGAGGAGGAGACGACATTCTTACAGTAGGAAAGGGAGCAATAATTAATGGAGCTATAGGCATGGGAGGAGGAGACGATATCTTTACAATAGAAACAGGAGGCATAATCAATGGAACCCTTGATGGAGGAGCAGATAATGATACTCTTAATTTTAATTCAGCACTGACAAGAACCTCAAGTAATAATGAAATAAATATACTTCATAATATTTCTGGTTTTGAAAATATGAATATAAATACAAATATCACTCTATTTGAAACAACTATTGGAAGTGATGGGAAGCCAACAGCTTTAAAAGTAACAGGAGCAGACAGTATAACAATAGGGGCAGGTGGAGTGCTTACATTAAGAATAGATGCAACTAAGACAGATAATTCAAGTGGAGCAGATAAGATTACAGGTCATGCACTTTATGGAAATGAAGGAATGATATCTTCAACAGGAGGAAAACTATTACTTGCTCTTAATGGTGCAGGAATAGATGAGATAATAAGTTTTGGAGAAACTGAATTAGATAACAGTTTAATTACAGAACATGAGGGATTACCTCAGAGAGATGTAACTCTTGGTACTACATCATTATTTCATTCTGTTGAAAGAATAGGTATAAATGAAGTAAAGGTTGCTGCCAGATGGGAGATTCCTGAAATACTTAAATATGAGCAGCTTAATAAGATATATCATGGAATACTTTCATCAAATGAATTAGGTAACTTCAACGTGGATGATAATGAAAAATTGTCATTATTCTTAGGATATCTAAATGACACCTATGCTGGGAATCCATATTCATATTCAAGTGAATTATCAAGAAAATCAGTGGGAATGTTTAGAGATATAGTTACAGAAAATATTTTCAGACCTGAAACAAATAAGTGGATGATATATGGAGGACTTACACATATAGATGGAGGAACTA
>NZ_JAWDXO010000032.1 GCF_032477075.1 Fusobacterium sp.
TCTTCTTTATTAATTTCTTCAGAATTTGAAAAAGACATTGATGAAAACATGAAAAAACTAAAAAATACTATCTTCCATCTCATATACTTTCCCCATTTTATATTATTTTAATGTATTTAATTTTATTATACATTCTTTTGGATTAAATTAGTAGAAATTTTTGTTGCTTTTATGTAAAACAAGAAACATTTCCTACTATATCAATGAAGGAAAGGTATTATTCTAAAACAATTCATTTTTTAAATAGTATGAAGTAAAATACTAGATATACTAATTCTTAGAAGAAAAATTTTAACAAATAATTATTTAGACAATTATAAAATTACGAAAATATTCATTATAAATAATATGAATTTGACTTTTTCATTCAATTTGATACTATCTATATAGATAGTATCAAAAATATAAGTATATATATAATTTTTAAAAATAAAATTACATATTGCTTTATCTTTTCAGTGAGTATAGAACCTTCCAGCTTCTATACTCACTGTTTATTTATATAAATATATGCTTTTTTCTTAATATTTATATCTTTTCTCTTAATTTTATATGTTTTTTATATAAAAATATTCTTTATATCTAAAACTTTATTCTTATAAAAAAATAAGATACCCCCAAGCATGAAGGGGAATATCTCATAAAAATATATTTTCATTTTTATCTACAATACTATATTTTATAAAGTTATTTCTCATTTCTATAATATGTTTATATGTATCTAGAACTATTATTCCTGTACTTTCTTGATAATCATTCAATATTTTCCTTACCTTTGTAACTGCATTTTCTCTTGTGCTTGTATTTTCTATTTCTATATTTAAAGCTCTTCTTAATATTTCATAATCGTATATTTTACTTAAATTTTTTAATATAAATACTTCATAGTTAAAATTTCCTAAGGCTCTTTCTGAATATAAAATTTGTGCTAATCTAACAGATGCTTCTTTGTATAGCATTTCTATTATTTCTATATCAAGAACATTATCTAATATATAGCCTTTATATTCTTCAAAGTATGAAAGGTATATATCAAAGCTTTTAAACTCTTCTAAATTTAAAGACTTTCTCCTTATCCTTTTTGAAACCTCAAATCTGATTCTTTTTCTAAGATCAGGATAATTAGCAGTTATATCTTTCATCATATCATCTTCTGTCTTACTCAATATATTTTTATATTGATCATATATTACTAATTTACTATTATAGGAACTTATTGATTTTGTATCTGCATATGTTAAGGTTTCTTGCTCCTTACTTACTATATCAATTATTCCTTTAGTTGAAGATTTAGGTTTTTTTATTTGATACACTTGAGCGAATATCATGAATATATTTTGATGATTATGAAAACTTTCTTCTTCTCCCATGTAATAAGTAAATGGTATATCTACTCTTGTTAGGTTTATATCCTTAATGAGAGTTTTTAAATATGGATCATTCATTATATATTCTATAAGGTGTTTTTGTACTTCAAAGCATTCTCTTCTTGTTGATATTAGATATGCATTTATTCCTTTAAAAAATCTTGGGTATGATATTTTTACCGCTAAACTTCCATTTTTAGTCATTTGTAATACATCACAGTATGTGTATCCATATGTGCTTCTTAAATTATTAAAGCTATTCTGAAGAATTCCTATCTCCTCAAGTGTTATCCCTTCTTGTAATCCAATTACTATTTCTATTGTATCCATTCTTGTTTCCTCCATATTATATGATTTCTAATAGGTTGTTGATTAAAACTATAAAAGACTTCTAGCAATTAGAAGTCTTTTATAATAGAATATATAAATTTCAAAATATAGTTATCTCATATCCTCTCTATTCATTTTCTAAATAATACATCAATTAATCCTGCAATTATAGTAATTGCAAATCCTATTGCTGAAAAAATAGATATATTAATTAATATTTCAGAATTTATTGCAAACCCTATAATTGAAAATAAAATAATTGAAACTAAAAATATTAAAGCTGCCCTAAACATTTATATCATCCCCTTTTTTATTTCACTTTTTAAATTCTTATAATTTTATTATAATTATGATCTATCCTCATCTTTCTTTAATATTTTTAGAATATCTTTAGGTATCAATTTATAGACCTCTTCAACATTATCAAAACCTATCTGACTATTTTGTATCACTTTGTCATTTTTTTTATTAATCCTTATTATTATCTTTTTTTTGTCTTTTTGATAAACATAATATAATATTTCATTCTCAGTAAAAATCGCCTCTATGATTTGCCCATTTTCTTTTTTTAATTTACCTTCTGAAGTACTTAAAGAACCATTATATAAGACTTTTTCCAATGGAAATTTTAAGATAAATCCATCAATTTGTGTTCCATTATATTCTATTAAATAATTTCTATTTATATAAAATTTTCCTGTAGCCGATTCATTAAGATCTTTTATTCCCCCATTAAAACTATCTTCTATTGTCTGACCAAAAATTTTTATTTCTCCATTAAACACATCTTCTTCTTCCCATGTACCTTTAGCTTCAACTACTGTATATCCTGCAAGATTACGTAATATAAAATTTCCATTAGGAATCCCTTTATCATAATATATCTCTGATACAACAACTAAATTGCCAGTTCTATTTTCAACTGTATTTGTTATTCCTCCTTTAGCAGGTTTATTATTAGAATATAAAAGCATTTTTCCATTTTCTTGTCTAATAGTAAATGGTCCTCCATTATTATCACAACCAGTTAATAATGTCATTATTAATAACATTAATATTTTTAGTAATTTTTTAATATTTTTCATTTCAAAATCCTTCCTTAATTTATATTGTTTTTCTAACTTGGAAAATAACTAGTTTTAAATTATTGATCTGCATTCTTATTTTCTACTGCTGTTCCACAATTAGGACAGAATTTAACATTCTTAGGAAATGTAGCTTCACACTTACTGCATTTTATTTTGGAACTTATTGGTTTCTTTTTGCTAAACACCACAGTTGAACGTTTTATTATATATTCATTCATCTTAGGATAAGTTACACAACTAAGTACAGTTCCCAACATAGTGCTCATAGCTAGAGTAAACAATACTGAAAATGTTGAAGGTTCTGCAGAGCCTAACTCTAGTATAACTATTCCAAACAACATACTAGCTGATGATAAAGAAAACATTGCTGGTAATCCATATTTAAGTATTTTAGTTGCATAACCATTATCTTTAATTCTATCTCCATATACTTCTTCAAATAATTTACAGATAGATATAAGAGCTATGCTGAGCATAAATGCTGAAACAGAAGCATATACAGACAAAGTCTCTGTACTATCTAACATATTAAATTCTTCTGCCATAATTAGGCTTCCTATAAATACTAAAATTGCTGATATTGCTGATAAAATAATATTAAGTTTCATGATTTATTCCTCCTCTTTTTTATTTAGTTTGTAAAATCCTTCTAACTGGAAAATTTATTGTACTTGGTTTTCCATTTAAAATGATATTAAGTGTTCCATCTAATACACCATTTATATCTTTAGTTTTCTTATCAATTGGAATTATGAAAAAAACTAAATTAGAAACTTGTGTTCTTAAATCACTATTAGTAAATGATATTACAATATTATTTTCTGTATCAAAGTAATCTTCATCAACTGTTTCATAAAAATAATACTTACTATTTCCTAATAGAATTTCTTTTTTTCTCTCTATAATCATTTCTTTTAAATGTTGGGGATCCATCATATAAATATCTAAATCTTCATCTTTTGCCATATCTAGATCAAAAGTTAAATAAGCACAAAGTTCAATTGGATCTTCTATCCTTATTCGTCCAACTCCATTTTCAATAAAATATTTACTTTTAAATTTTTCTTTTTTTATTTTTTCTATAACTTTATTGAATTCATTAGATGCTTTAGTTCCTTCTGAAGTTAAATATTCTATTTTTGTACTGTCCTTTTTTAATATATTTTCAATTTTCTGTATTATACCTGCAAAACTAGAAATATAAATTAAAACTGTTAAAATTAGAATCAATATTTTTTTCATTCTTATTCTCCTCTTTTAAAATATTTTATTAAAAACTTCTTAAACATCCATCTTTCTTATTGTGATGCTAAATCCTAAATAAATACTTATTCTAAAAATAATTAATGATATTATTACAAATAGCCTAAGTACAATAATCCTCTCCAATTACAGCTACTTACTTTGTAAAAAAACTGGTAACACTTTTTCATTATTATCCTCTTAATATTAGTAACTTATTTCTTGTGTCAATTCCGCAGTGTACTCTTCTAATTTTCTTATTCTATCTTCTGTTTTAGGATGTGTTGAATATAGTATCTGAACTAAGCTATTAGAAGTTGATATTCCATATAATCTCTCAAGAGCTAAAAACTTATTAAAAACACTTATTAAGGAGTCTCTATATCCTAACTCAGCTACAAATTCATCACATTGATATTCTATTTTTCTATCATGTACTCTTAATAATATAGTTAATATTGTATCTGATAATAATTTTACAAATATAAAATAAATTATTAAGATTATTATGTCTAATACAAACGTATTATTTCTCTCTCTTGAATATTCTGATCTTTTTCCTATTCCTTTAATCCAAAATGATCCTACACTCCCAATTCCCTTCATAAATAAATTACTTATTAACATACACATAAGAAAAATCGTATCTTTATTTAATAGATGTGAAAATTCATGCATTAATACAGCTTTTAATTCATCTTCTGAAATATTTTCATCATATAAAAATCCTTCTGAGACACAAATAGTATTTTTTCCATAAGCGAATGCTTCTAATCCCCTAGTCTTAATTATTTCAAATTCAAATTGTTCTATTTTTAATTCCAAATTCTTCTCTGAATTAATAATTAATAAAATTTCATTAACAATAGAGTTCAAGTATTCTTCTTCTTTGTTCAACAACTTTCGAGTATTATTAATATAAAAGAACTTTAGTATCCCTATAAGTAAATCAGTAGATGCTAATACAGTCATTCCCAATGGTAATAATAAAGGAATTCCTAAAGCTATATATGGATTTCTGCAATTGAAAATCCCTATTAATATTGGTACTAATATAACCAGAGATATTAATGTATTTAATAAAATATTTATCCCCAATAGTAAATATGCTGTCTTTGTTCTAAAGCCTTGTCTCATTTTCTATAATTTCCTCCTAATTTTATTTTTAAAAAATTTTTTATTAATTTTAAAATTTTTTTATTATCTTCCATCCCTTTTTATAAACTTTATTCAGTATCAATTACTGTTATTTTATTCTTATCCTTAACTAATGATTTCTATTTGACTTACATAATAACTTTTTCCATTAACTAAAATTTGAAGATAGTTTTCTTTTTTATTTCTATCTATTTTCTCGATTCTTCCTTCTACTATTCCTTCAACAGTATGAAACTTTAATACTCTATATTCTTTATGGGATGACATTAAAAATGCTATTTTTTCTCTAAAAAGATTTACCTCTCTTAAAAATGATGGTAATACTGCATAAGATGAAAATATTTCTCTTATCATTTCTGATTCATTCATTCCATTTATTCCCTTTCGGATTTCAATATAAAATCCTGTATTTTCCTTATGTAATGTAAATTGTAAATACTCCTTTTCTTCAAATGACATCTCCTGACAATGATTTGATCTAAATCTTAAAGAAAACTTTAATAATATTAAATTACAAAGCTTGTACTTTGATATTTGGAAATGCTCTACATCTTTTGCTATTATTTCCAAAATATATTTGGGGACCAAAGCCCTTATATTATCTTTTTCTGCATTTATTTTCAACATTTCCAACTCCTTTCCACTTCCTTATATTCTACTATCAAATCTAAAAGGTGCCTATACATAGGATTTTCTTAATTTTATTTGTATATATACAATTTTTTCCATAAAAATAGTTTATACTTTTCAACATTTAATAAAAAAGAAGAGCAGAAATGTTTTCTGCTCCTTCTTCCACATCATATCTTTCTATAGATTCTTAAAAATTCTGCTATCTCTTCATTATCACTCACATTCAGTTTCTCATACTTTATATAAAACATATAAAGTGATTGTAATGTAATATCTTTTTCTATGCATGCTCCTGTTGTTTTAAAATATCTATACAGTTCATTATAAAATACTATCTTTACTGCTCTTTCAAATATATCTTCTTTTTTTAAGCTTAATATATAATTTTTAAATTTTAAATATTCTTCTGTTATCCTATCCATGATTCACTCCTTATGCTATAAGCTTAGTACAAGCATTTATTATTTCTGCATCCTTAGCCTTATCCTTCAAGTATTTTATATAATTATGGTCCTTTTCATATATCTCTTCCAATGTCATCCCTTTATATTTTCCAAAATCAATTATAATACCATTCCTTTTATTTTCTTTATCATCTTTAGAAATTATTTTATTATTGAGTTCAAGTTTTGGTTCTGTAATAAATATATAACCCTTTCCCTGTTGTTTTATTGGAAACCACATATTCTTTGCATTATATAGGTATCTTCCTATTCCAAATCCACTTGAAGCCACTCTTTTAAAAGCACTTGATATTCCCCCTTTTACTGATTCAAATTCTGTTGTTGGTGCTCCATCTTCCTTTGTAACCCATTTATCATTTATCTTTACTGACAGAGAACATATAAAACCTGCTGTTATCTCTTTGTATGATACACTCCATCCATCTACTCCAAATAAACTATCTAATCTATTTTGGATTGCGCGTGCTTGTACATATGCTAGTGCCATTCCTTTTGTTTTATCACTATTTGTTGCGCCTACTCTGAACTCAATTTCACTGTCTTCAAATGGTTCCTGCAATTTTTTCATTATTTCCTTTATCTCCATAAATTCTCCCTCCTAATACTCTTCTGGATACATAATAGTCCAATATTCTCCTACTGTTTCATCTATTCCTTGAACTGCCCAAATTTTTTCTTTATTCTGAACTTTAAAATTCAACTTATATTCCTTCTTTTCTTCTGGTATTTCCTGCTTATTTATTAAAGTATCTTCAGACATTTCAAATATCTGGAAATAATCCATATTTTTATTTATTCTTATCTTTTCTCTAAGTATTTCTATTATTTTTGCTAATATTCTCAAATCAAGATTCTCTCTTACATTTCTTGTTAAATATATATTTTCCATTCTCATTCCTCCATCAATATTTCATTTAAACCTTTCTTTTCTTCATTTCCATATATAAGAAGCTCAAAAGTTTTCAGCGCAGTATTAAAACATTTACCTAAGTCTATACCTTTTCTATATCCAGCAAGATATTTATATTTTCCCGATATGTCTAAATTAAAATAGGAACCATATATCATGGCTCCTAATTCCGCTTCTGTTTCCTCTTCATTTTTATTAATCTTTTCTCTTTCTTTTTTAAAGTGATTCATAAAATGTATAAACTCATGTACTAAAGTTCCTGTCATAGCTGTATAATCAGTTTCTACTACATATATTTTCTCTCCATCTGTCATTCCTCTCGCTCTTCCAAGATTTTCTACTTCTTTTACAATAGTATACTGTTCTATTATCTCTTTAGTTTTATTATATAGCCTGTCTGAATTATACCAGCTATTCTCCCCTATCTTTAAACTTGTATCTATGTCTGGTATCACCACTGCATTTTCTCCTGCTTTTGTCTGGGATATATCAAATACATTACAGTATTTATATCCATATATGTGTAATTCCTCCGATTCTTCTTCAATATTTTTTCTGATAAGTGGGATTAATATTTTTATCCCTTTACTGCCTTTTGATACATAATATCCAAGTTCTTCCCATTTCTTATATCCTGCTACAAATGATGCCAGAGGATTTTGCTTATATATCAATATACTATTTCTTACACTATATGAATAAAAGTGTCTTCTTCTAAATTTTATAAATTCCTTCAGCTCCTGTGAATTATCTACAAAATCTTTTATCTTAATATCTATTCCCGCTTTAAGCTCTTCTAATACTTTTTGAAAACTATTTTCCCTTGCTTTCATTTTCAACGCCTCCTTTTATTTTATAAGCAGATTATAGTCCTCCACAATTACTGCTCCTGCTATTTCTTCTCCATTTTTCATTTTCTGTGCTATTAATGCTTTATCAGGTGATATTTCCTGCTTTATTCTTAAACATTCTTCTGGTAGTTTAGATATATCAATAATTTCTACTTTACTTGATTTCCTAAGATTATAGTTCCCAAGTTCTGTTTCTATCTTCTTTTTACCTAAAAGTACGAGTATATTTTTTAGATATCCTTTTAAAGATTTTACTTTATTTTCACGATTTTTCTTTACATCCTCAAGTCTTTCTATCTCTGTTTTTACTGATATTGCTTCAAGTTCAAGATTTCTTATGTACTTAAGAATATTTGTTCCTTTATTTTGCAGTTCTTCTTTCAAATATTCCATAACATCTTTATATGTTTCTTTATCTGCTTCCTGCTGTTCTGAATCTAAAAATATGTCCAGGGTGTCAATCATAGCCCCTGCTATCTCATATGTTTTCATATGTATCTTCCTCCTTTTAATCATCATTAAATAAATCATCCAATGCTCTTAATGTTGTTCCTGCTATAACTAATATTCCAGCTATTGTTCCTAACATTCTTCTCCTCCTCTTATTTTAAAAAACAAAAAGTCCAATCTTCCCTTAAGGAAAACCAGACTTTTTTATCTTTGATTCAGTTTATAATATATAATTATTTAAAAATTTTGTAATCAAGTACTTTCATTTCTCTGTAAAGTTAATGTTTTCCTTACATACTTCAGAAATAGCTATCTATGAAAAATTGAATATTCTGATCTTATTTCTAAAACCATTCCTAAAACTTCAAAATCACCTTCTTTTAGAACTATTTCAAAAAACTCTTCTCTATTATATAAAAATCTTTCTCTATATTGACATATGTAAAAATCTCTTCTCACATCTAAACAAGTTATAACTGTTTTGTTAAAATTGCTATTCTCCCTTTCCACTAAAAATAAATTACAATCTAAATATTTTTCTTGTAAGTATGACTCTCCAAATGTGCTTTCTCCTTTTTCTTTAATTTTTTTTACTTTTCTTTTAAAATGTTCTATATTATTCTTAATATTCTCTATATTTAATCTAACAAAACAAAGTCTTCCAAATTCTATTTTTTTATATTCTTCTGCTGTATCTACTTTTACATTAACATTATGTAAAAAATCATCTTTAAATTCCTCTATTTCTTCAGTTGTATTTTGAGACTCTAAAAGCCTTTCATCTAAACTAGTATGAGGTTTTTTTAAAATTTTTTTTCCATTCACATGAGACAATTCATTTCTATATAAAACATCTATTTCATATTCAAAAATCTTTTCTTCAGTATAGTCTAACAAAATTAAAGAATAAATCTGATTTGATTTAAAATAATCACCATACAATTCAACTATTCCATATCCTTGTACTGAATTTCTATCTCTATATTTTCTTACAAACTTATCAATAACATTTAGAGGAATTGACCTATAACCTTTTAAATAGCCATTTCCAATAATTATAGGTGATTTATTTTCAACTAAAAAATCTTCATAAAATTTCTTTCGATCTTTATTATATTCTATATCAATTATATTCACCATTCTTAAAATTGTTTTTAAATAACAATAAATTTCAAATTTTAAAGGGCTTGATAAAAAAAATGAAAGTGCAATTTTTTTATAAAAATCATTTTTTAACAAGCTTTTCAAATAATTTTCTCTTAATTCTGATAATTTAATTTCACTCTTTCCTAATAAAATCAATCTTTCTTCTATACATAAAAGATAAAATTCTATTTTTTTTATTAAATTGTCTGTATCTTGAGATATGTTTAAACTTTTTTCTAATTTTCTTTTTTCATTTTCAAGTTCTATTTTAATGTTCTTTAATAAGTTCACAGAGCTTTTTCCCTCTTGTACAGAATAAAAAAATTCAATTATAAGACGACATGCCTTTATAGTATTTATAAAAAATTCTTCTTCTCGTGAAACTGCTATTCCTGCTATATATTTTGATATATTAGGATTATTAGTATTACATATTACTTTAAATGAAGTTTTTTCTAACTCTTTAATTTTAAAGATAACTTCTTCACTGATTTGGAGTTCTTGAGCATACTCACCATTAATTTCATTTAATATTCTATGTAAAATTTCATCAAAAGACATATAAGCTAACTTCATATCTTTGGTATATATAATTCGAAAACTATATTCAGAGCTGTTATCATACAATTCTGATAAATTTTTCATTTTTTTCATAACTACATACTCTGTATCTTTAAAAATAGATTGATCTAATCCATATTCATTTTTTATTATTATTTTTTTCATATTTATCTCCTTTCTAAATTATTTTTTAATTTTTAAAATTAAAACTTGATAAATTAATTTTTTATAGTATTATTATGTTGTGTATGCTTTTAACTTTTAAAAGTTATTTTTATTTATTTTAATTCTATGGAGTATGGTACCATAAAAACAAATATATTTGCAAGAAAATCTAAAGTAAAAGGAGAAATTTATGAATACCCAGAATAATCAATTCAATAATTTGGTATCAATAAAGCTTAACACCAAAAGTAGTTTTGAACAAAGAAAGATATTTGAAAAAGAAATTTGCAATGAAAAATTAATCAGAAATTATCGCCCCTCTCCATCTACAGAGAGAAAATTTATTAACAAAGAATATTTTCGATTTTTTACAGACTGTGCAACAATCCAAGATCAATTTTTTCTTATAGACATTTTTAATAATTTTTTTGGATTTAGTGATTTTAATAAAATGAAAGATTCAGCTTATTCTACAATTGAAAAATATTATCTTGAACTATTTTCACCTTTTACTAAGGTGGATGAGAGAGATAATATTATTGAAATCTCTTTTTTAAAACACTCTCCTATATCTCCAAAAGAAATTTTCACTGATATAAAACATTATGAACGTATCAAGCTTATTACTTTTATTCTAGAACATATGGGATTCTTATTTGAAGTTTTTTCTCTTGATGACTTTTATCTAAATCCATTATTTGGTATCTTTCTTTATCGTTATCATCATCTTCATAAATTTGATGAAGATAAGCTTAAAAATATCCTTAGATGTCATAAATGTCATTCTTCAATGGAGTTAGATTTAGATCATTTCAAAGAAAAGGGATTAAGAACACAAGAAGCATATTATTCATGTCCTCACTGCAAAACATCTAGTAGTTATACAAAACTACTCAAAACTTATGAAACAAATAAAAAAAATTCTTATAACTAAAGGAGAACAAGTATGAAAAAAACAAAAATACAACTTATCCCTATGCTTTCTGTTATGAAAGAAAGCATAAAAAATCCAAGGCTCTCATATGCTGATATTGAAAGTAAAATTTCAAGTACCTATGAAGATTTTCTTGATCATAGTTTCTCTATTAATGATAACTTTAATCTTATCATTAATAGTACTGGTAGAGATGGAAAAAATATGTTGGCAAAAGAAAAAATTATCTATTCTATGCTCATAATACCACAGTTACAAAATGCAGTTCATTTATGGGCTTATGGTCGCCCTTCTCTTGGAAAATCATATCTCTTTAAGAATGTTTTTTCCTCTACTTCAACCAGCATAAGTGGAAATATTACTATCCCACAATTATGCGGTAGTTTAAGAGAAAATAAAGCTGAAAGTATTCTTTTTACTTTTAAATCTCTTGCTTTTGAAGATATCCAAAGCTTTCCTTTAACTACTGAAATAGTAGGAAAGTTATTAGATATTCTCAGTACTGGTAATATAAGCAGAAGTGAAAAAGAATCCAAAGTTACAGATAGTAGCATCATTTTTATTGGAAATTATAGAGATGATATTGAAAGTAAACTTCAAGAAAACCCATATGATAATCTCCAAGAAAGTGTAAGTACTTCTTTTAATGAAAAACTCAACACAGAAGCTTTTAAATCTAGAGTATCTATTGTTCCCTTGTGGTTATGCCGTACTTTACCACTAATTAAAGACAGCTCTTCATTTGGAGTCAAGATAGATTTTCTACTTGATAAATTCTCTGAACTTCGTTCTCAAGTACCTTTAGTAAACGATTTTTCCAATCTAAGTATGGAAAGACTAAAAAATAATGCTAGAAGTCTTACCAATGGTTTTTATAAAATAGGATACTTCTCATCATTAGTTGATGGTGATACTAATTTTTCTCCACTTGACATAGAAGCATTTAATTTTATATCAGAAAAAATAGCAATGCTTCCATTTAGCAATAAAAAATTAGTATTAACAGGGAATGAAGCTATTAATCAGCTTTGGATAAAGCTATCACAAGATTTTATGCCCTATCCAATAACTTCAATCACTGAAGCATATGTTGATGAAAATAGAGTTACTCTTCGCTTTAAAGAAGAACCTGAAGTGCTTTATAAAATTGCTATTGATCCTAAAGGCATTGAATATAATGCTAAAGAAGTAGAAATCTTCAGTGAAGCTGATGAATTTTTAAAAGAAGAACTTGTCCCTGTTGTTTCTATCAGAAATGATAATATTGTTATAAAAGCCATTACCAAATCTAGTGTTTTAAGTTCTTATCAAAAAATAAATCATATAGATTCTTTAATTGGCGACCATATGAATATTGAAGAGCTAAAAGCTAGTTGTACTGATCAAAATTTTATTAAAATGTTTGATTTTTTAATGGAGCGCCTTACTAAAGAAACTAGTGTGTTAAAAAATGAATTAAATGAAATAAAAAAATATAATCATAAAATTCTTATGGAATGTACTACAAAGGAACAAAGATTGGCAATAGGCTTTTATAAACCTTCTAAAGAAGAATATGAAGAATTAATAAATGAAGAAATTGAAATCATTCAAAAAATGACTAGTACCCACAAAGAACTTTTTAAAAACTACTATTTCACATTTGATAAAAATAGCAAAAGAAGTACTTTACTTCATTATTTTTTTCTTCGAAATGAAAATTTAAGTTTTCAAAACATATCTGAACTCTCAGATAGAGTAGGAGCTTTATAGCAGTGATGGTTATATATTATAAATAGAGAGGAGGATCAAAGAATGTCTACAAGAATGTCTATAAAAGAAGCAGCAACTCTATTAGGTTTACCTGAACAGACACTAAGAGTCTTTCTTCAGTATGAAAAATTCAAAGAATTTGGTGAAGCTATAAAAAAAGAAGGCTCGAAACACTGGACCTACTATATCAATGAAAATAGACTCTATGATTATCTGAAAATGAAAAAACCTGCTTAGGCGGCAACCTAAACAGATTTTAATCAGATATTCTAGGCAAATTTACCAGAGAATATACTCTGACTGCATATTTAGAGTATACCATCTCTGGTATTTTTAATAAAGAAATATTTTAAAAGAGGAGATGATACAATGAGAAGAGCTAATGGAAATGGAGGAATTACAAAAGTTTCTGGCAATCGAAGAAAGCCATATAAAGTTACTATCACTAAAGGTTGGGATCCAAATACTGGAAAACAGATAAAAAAATTGCTTGGATATTTCGTTTCACAAAAAGAAGCAAATAAAGCTCTTGCTGATTATTTAGATACACCATATGACTTAGAACTATCAAATATTACTTTTAAATATATTTATGATAAATGGAGTCAAGTTAAATATCAAAAAGTTAGTAATTCAGCTATATTAGGTTATAAATCAGCATATGATAATGTAGAAAAGCTTCACTATATGAAAATAAAAGAGATAAAAACAAGACATTTGCAAGAAGCAATAGATAATTGCCCTAAAGGCCTAGCTACTAAAAAGAAAATAAAATATCTATTTGGACAAATATTTGCATATGCTATGCAGAATGACATTATATCCAAAGATTATAGTAAATTTATAGATATTGGAAAAAATACTTCTGAGAATAAAAGAAAGCCATTCAGCACTAAAGAAATAGAAATATTATGGCAGCAATTAAATAATATCGAATTTATTGATACTATACTGATCATGATTTATAGTGGGTTTAGAATAGGAGAACTTCTTGAACTAGAAATTGTTAATATAGATTTAGAAAATAAAACTATGACTGGGGGATTAAAAACAGAAGCTGGTAAAAATAGACTCATTCCTATACATCCTAAAATAATACCACTAATCAAAAATCGATATGATCTCAATAATAAATATCTTATTGTAAATTTTAAAAACAAACAAATGAAATATGATAACTATTATCGAGAAAAATTCATTCCTATAATGGAACAATTAAATATGATACATCGTCCTCATGACTGCCGTCATACCTTTGCCACATTACTTAGTAATGCTAATGCCAATGCTACTGCTATCAAGAAAATGATAGGCCATGAAAGTTACATTACAACTGAAAAAATCTATACTCATAAGGACATAGAAGAGTTAAGAAAAAATGTAGAATTAATAAATTAATGAATAATATCCTGTATTTTTTACAGGGTATTTTCTTTTTTATGTTAAACTATCTTTATTTAAGGAATTAGAAGAAAAAAGCCTGGGTTCTGTATGGTACCTGTATGGTACCTACTATCTACTTTTTTTATATATTTTCACATTTTTATACAAATAAAAAACCCCACAAACATTGTGTTTGTGGAGTCTGTAAAATCCAACCAATTATCTTTTTGAGAATTGGAAAGTTTTGATTTTATTAATATAGATGTTTATTTTGTTACCTATATGTTTCCTACATATCTATTTTTCAATAAATCTTTCTAAATTTAGCTCTTATATAATTAATATTTTTATTGCTATTATTCTAATTAAAGTTTCAATTGATTTTGATTCTCATTTTTCTTTTTTTGAATTTTTTCAAAATGTTTATCAAACTCTATATCAGTTGTATTTTTATATTTTGAATATTTTATAATTAAATTTTTTTCTTCATAAAAATCAATCAAGGTTTTCATCGCTATATAACCTAACCCTATTGGTACTGCATTTCCTATTTGTTTATATATTTCAGTTATTTTACCCTCAAAAATCCAATTATCAGGAAACTCTTGAATTCTTGCATATTCTTTTATTGAAAGTGGTCTTAATTCAGTAGGATGACATAACATTGTGGCTGGCATCGTTGGTACAGTTACTAATGTAGGTGAAGGTTGAGAAAAACTTAATCTCCTATAAAAGCCTGTTTTCCCCCCCCCTAAATAATATGCTCCTCCCATGGCTTCTTTTTTTAAATCTTCTGGTAAATTTGTCCAATTTTCTCCTTCTTTCAATAAAGATAAAAATTTTTTATTTCTATCTGATAATTCATTATATTCAGATAATTGAGGTTTTTTTAATCCTTTTAAAGCTTCTCTCAATGTTTTCCATGGCAAAGTATTCCTAATAATAGAATTTTCGCTATGTGTTGGTCTTGGAATACTTATTCTTTCATCTCCATAATATCCAAATAAAATCATTCTTTCTCTTTTTTGTGGAACTCCATAATTAGCAGCATTCAATAAAGCAAAACTTACTGTATAACCATAATTTTTAAGCTCTGTTTTCAGAAACTTCAAAACACTTCCTGGCAATTCTTTTATATTTTCATATTTTGAAAATTCCTCTGGAACACTATTTAACTTAGCAGTTAATAATCCTCTTACATTTTCCATTAAAAAGAATTTAGGTCTAATTTCCTCTATTATATTCAAAAATCTAACCATTGTATTTGCTCTAAAATCTCCTAATCCCAATTGCTTGCCTGCATAACTAAATGGTTGACATGGTGGCCCTCCAATAATTGCAAATACTTCCCCTTTTTCCAATCCTGCTACTTCTAATATTTTTTCACTACTTACTTCATTTATATCAGATTCTATAACTGGAATTTTAGTGTTTCTTCTTATTGTTGCTGCTGCAAATTTATCTTTTTCTATACAAACTTTTATTGTTGCCCCAGCTTTTTCTGCTCCTATATCCAATCCCATAGCCCCTGAAAATAATGATATTACATTGTACATTCTAGCCTCCTATACCTTATATATTATTATTTTATAATATATAATTATCTTTTAAATTTTATCATCCTTTATAAAAAATTGGTAGCTATTATTTTAAATATAAAAAAATGATTTCTAAATAAATTTGAAATCATTTTTATCTTTTCTATTCTTCAATTATTTCATCTTCATCACTTTGTAAATTATCCCAATAATTTCCTGGAATTAATAACATAGGGTTATTTCTTATACACATTTTTATAAAAGTTTCATATTTTTCCTCTGTTAATTCAATATTTGGCTGATTATTACTTAATTTTCTTTCGTTTATTTTGTTATTCAACTCTCTCCAATTAAAAGTATTTTCTCCATTCAGCGGTTTCCCTATTCTATTCCATTTTTCAATAGTTCTTCCATTTCTAACTGTAATACTTGAACTATTTTCTGTATTATATTTATTTTTTATTTGTAATAATGTATTGCTATTTAAATGATAGAAATCTACACTTCTAATTATACTTCCCCTACACCATATCCAACCATATTCTTCTATATTCCTAGCTATAAATTCTTCTAATAATTCTCCTTGAATATTTTCAATATTCATACAAAGATTATGCGCTTCTTGTATTCCTAGAAGACAATCTTCACTCAAATTTATATATTTTTGTTTTAACATAATATTTATAACTGGGTCTGGAAGAGTTTGTACTCCACTAGCTATTTTAGATGAAGGATATGTTTTTTCCATTGCTTTTTTCAATTTTTCAATCCATTTATTTACATAACTTGAAGCATCAACAATTTCATTACTTCTTATATTAGGAAAAAGATCTATATCATTCATACAGGAATTATATAAATAACAATAATTTGCTTTTGATCGCAGTATTTCTTCGCTTTGTTGACTTAAGATTATATCACTCATATGAAAATCTTTTAATGATGGCATTTTACCTCCTACATAAATAATATTTATTTTGGGTATAATTAATTTGAAGTTACTATAGCTTCTATTTTTTTACGCATATCTCTATAATCACTATCTTCTCTATTTTCCAATACATATACTCTTATAAATTCACTTTTATAATTTACTAATTTACCTATGACAGATAATTTATCTTCTGCTAAATAAGATATTTTTTTTGTATCAATCTCACATAGTTTTATAGCTTCTCTCATATCTTCTTCATAATTTTCTTTTTTTTGTGTTAAAGTATAATGATTCTGAATTTTTTCAATTGTTATAGGAACAATTTGATATCCCCATTTATCTGTTTTTAAAATTTCCGTAATTTTTTCAGGATTTTTCATTAAAATCCATTTTAAAATTGCACATTTTGAAGATGATTCTTCTTCATATAAATCTTTCACTTCAAAAACTACCTTAGGCCGAATTCTCTTACAATACATTTCATATAATTCTTTGTATTCTTCATCTGGTATCTTATTATCCAGTATTTCTTTATAATAATTTTGAAAAGCAACTTCTAAAAAAGAATCATTGAAATTTAAAAAATTATCCTCATTAACATTTTCTTGAATTTCTTCTAAAGAATTAAAAAGAAACTTTTTCTTTTGAATAAGTTTGATATACATACTTTTTATCATACCTTCAAATGCTATATTAGTTTTATGAAAAATAACTTGTGAATAATGAAAATATCTAGACATTAAAAAATGTTCTATAACATGTTGGCCTTTTTTATTACAAACTAAAATTTTATTTTTTCCACTTTCTTCACAACTATCAGTAATTAGTAATAATCTTATCAAATATTGTAGATCAACCATCCCATATTTTACACCTGTTTGATATGAATCTCTTAATAAATAATCCAATCTATCTGCATCTAAACTTGAATGTAGTAATTGAGTATATACCATATTTCTTGAGCCTCTTTCTCCTGTAAATATCTCTCCAATTTCTAAAGGATCCAGTTCATTTTCTTTCAGTATATCAGATATTTCTCTGTGATTTATAACTATATATTTTCCTAGATGCTCATGGTGAGCACTTTTAGAATGTGAAGAACACAACTCATATAATTTTTCTGAATTTTCATTTAATGGCATCTGTAAAAAATTTCTTCCATTATCAATATCCTTACAATAACTATATACACTTTCACCCAAATGAGAAAATGGGTAATGACCTATATCATGTAATAATGCTGCTACTCGCATTTTAACTGCATCTTCTTCATCTATATCTCCTCTTTTTAATAAATGTTCTGTCATTAATCCCATAATATGTAAAACTCCTAATGAATGAACATATCTAGAATGTTCTGCTCCTGGAAAAACATAATTTATTCTTGCCAATTGTCTTAAGCCACGCAACCGTTGAAAAATTGATGTATCAATAATTTTCATCTCTAATTCAGTAATTCCAATCGCACCATATATAGGATCATTAATATACTTTATTGGCCTTAATTTATCTGTCACCTATTGCCTCACTTTTTATAAATTTTTGTTCAGTTAAAATATTAAATGCAAATTCACACTGATTAATATCATATTTTGATTTATATGCTATTAATTTTTCAAATAAAGAATTTTTATTTGAAATATCTATTTTCCAACTTTCTTTATTAGTATAAATATACAATAATGAAGCCAGCAATTCATACCATTCTGCCGTTTTCATATTTTCATTTTTTTTCTTTTCAAAAAATTTAACTTTTTTAATATTTTTCTCAACATTATCATTCAATTTATATGTTTTTGCATAATTATTTGCTTTTAAAATATCAAGAGTTGTTTCTAAATCTATTGCTAAAGAAGGAGAATAAGGTCCCCTTGTATACCAATTATATTTATAACCTAAATCTATCCCTAAAGATTCTAACAAATATATTTTTTTTTGAGAAATTAATCTATCTTCAAAACTTTCATTACTTAATCTCATTTTTTGAAAAATTATTCCTTTTGCAATTATATATTCATTCATTTTATCTCCTCCTTTTTTATTTTTAATATATTTTTTATTTATATCAAACATTATATCATATTTCTCAAAAAAAATGTATTATTCTCTTTGTGCTCAAGATATCTAATTATATGTTTTTTGTATTTAAATTATCAGCTCTTTTCATAGATTTTCTCCAAACCCATATCATAAGTATTTCAAGCTTAACCTCATAAGTTGAGTTCCATTTATTAAAATGATCCCTTTCAACTTGGCTTCTTCTTCAACTTCTTTACTGAATCCACCAGTACAAACCAATACTTTATAAATTCTATTTTCAATATTATTCAAGTTTTTTACTATCTTTTCCAATTGTTCTATTCCTTCTAATTCATTACATTCTCCATCTTTTTTCTTTACTTGTACATAAATTTTATTAAAAGCAATTTCATTATCTATTTCTCCTAATATTGGCAAATTTCTTATAAAAATTCTATCTACATCTCCACCTTTTCCATCATAACTATTTCTCTTATCAACTACATAACCTTGATTTATAAAAATTTTTTCAACTAAAGTTTCCACTTCATTATTTCTAATTGTAAATATTTCTTGATTTAAATTTTTTATATTTTCTTCAAATCTTTTCTTTATAATTTCTTCAAGTTCTCTAATTTCATAGTTGCTTTCTAAACTTAATAATTCTTTTATAGCCTTTTTAATATTTTCATCTTTTACACTATTAATGGCAGTTTGATAACCTCTTAATTTATTATGAATTTCTTTACTATACTCATTGCTTAAATAATTAAAAGTTTTTAACTTTTTAATATTTATTCTAATGATATGTCCATAATCTTCTATTCCCTTTTCTACTTTAAAAGTATACTTTTCTGCTACTTCTACTACTGATAAAGTATCCCAATAAGGATATTTAGGAATTACAATTATATCTCCTTTTTCCATTTCCAACATTTTTAATAAATTAGTATGTTTTTTTCTAATATAATCTAATTTATTATAATCATTTTTCCATACTTGTAAATAACTACAGATCCACTCTTCTTTCTCTCTCTGTTCTTCAAATGTATCTAAAAGAGATAATCCTAAAGCTCCCCAACCTTGCCTTAATCTTCCCTGTTCTATTTCTTTTTTTAAATAATCAAGATTATTATAATCTATTCTAAAAATATAGTATCTCATTTTTTCTTTCCTCCTTTTTTATTTATAAAATTGTAAAAATTCTTTAAGTATATCATCTATTTTTATTATAAGGTCAGAATAATTTAAATTTATTCTACTAATTTTCTTTGTAGATTTTTTATTAAATTCACTTTTTTTATTTTCTGATAATTTTGAAATATTTTCATAACTGCTCCCTAGCTCCAAATAGATTTCTTTTTTTCTATAGTTATATACAAAACAAATATAGAATCCATCATTTATTTTATTCTTTCCATATAAAAATGCAATTCCTACATCACATATTTTAAGTCTTCCTTGTCCTACAAAACCCTTCAATAAAAAATTTTTATATCTATATTCATTTTTAGCATTTGCATAAATTTTGTACTTTAAATTTGTAGCCCCCTTAATTGTCTTTTCATTATTTTCAAATTTTTTATCAACAAATTCAATTAACTCACTTACAATCTCAATTACTTCTGTGCTTTTTAGTTCCAAATTTATTCCTCTTCACATAGTAAGATTTTATAATTACTCAGTTTCTTTTTTATATTAGTTTATCTATATTTTCAAAATATAATAACTATATCCATTACTTAAATTTTTCCAGTCTACTACATATTTTTTTTCTATATTTATAAAAAATTTATTTTCTCCTGTTGGTTTTTCTATATTTTCCTTTATGATTTCATTTTTTCTAAAATATTTATATATTCCATCAACTTTATTCCCAATAATGTATCTTTTATCATCTGTTAATACTATGCTCAATCCATTTGTAAAGCCACTCCTTGTTAACTCTTCCAAAAATTTTAAGTCTCTTAAAAATGCAAACATATGTTCTGGATGCTGTCCTTGAGATTTTAATGGATGCTTCAACTCTATTGCATATTTTTCTTTCTTATCTTTACTATATACCACTATATCAATTTCTTTTTTAATAAATTCTTTTTTATTTAAAACTTTAAAAAAATAACTGATATTTCTTTCAAACTCTATATTATATTCTTTGCCTAAATTTTCTCTTAAAAAAATGCCTAATTCATGCTGAAAACTAAATTCATTATATATCCTAGTAAACTGTTTTTCCTCTTCCAGTTTTAAAAAACTTTCTATCAACTTTATTAATTCTAAAATCATATTCACTCCTCTATTTATTTATATTTACTATATTTTATCATTTTTTGTAATCTAATTATAGTGCTGTTATAATTAAATATATCTATTTATCAGTTATAAAATTACAAAAATATTCATTATAAATAATATGAATTTGACTTTTTTATCAAATTTGATACTATATACATGTATATAGTATCAAAAATACAATTATATATATATATTTTTAAAATAAAATTACATTTTAAAAATTTCTTATATAATTTCTTATTCTTTCTAACTTTTCTCCTGTCTTCATAATAATAACCTTTCTTCTTTTTTCATACTCGGAAATTATTTTTCTTACTGTTGTTATAGCATTTTCCCTTGTTTTTATACTACCACATGCTTTATTTATAGCTTGCCTTAAAATTTCATAGTCATAGATATCTTTTATTTCATTTAATATGAATTTCTCATATGTAAAATTACTACTTTTTCTATCTTCTATTAATTGATATGCCAATTCATCTATTCTTTTTTCATATACCTTTTCAATCTCATCTAAATTTAATAAATTATCAAATATATACTTTCGATATTTATTCTTATAATCAGAAAATAAATCTTCTTCTACAAATTCCACCATAGAAAATGCTTTTCTTCTTATCCTTTTCGATACTTCTATTCTCATTCTATCTTCCAAGTCTGGAAAGCTTTTTAACGTCCTCTCCATCTCTTCTGGTTCTAATTTACTTTTTAAATTTAAATATTGATTGTAGATTATTACTCTCTTATTGTATCCACTTGCTGTTTTTGAATCACTATAGACAATAGTTTCTTTTTCTTCTGATATTAAATCTTCATATGCTTTCGGACGTCCTTGAGAATTTCGCTTATAATACACCTCTCCCATAATTTTGAATATATTGATATAATCTGAAAATCTTTCAAATTCATTCATAAGATAAGTAAATGGTATATCCACTCTTGTAAGCACTATTTCATCTAAATTTCTCAATAAACTGTTCTGCTTTATATTTTTTATAAAATGCTCTTGAACATCTAGACATTCATATCCTTGTCTTATAATATATGCATTATTTCCAAAGTAATATCTTGGATATGATATTTTTACTATTATCTCATTTTCTGATTCAAAGCTTAATACATCACAATATTTATATCCTTTTGGGCTTTTAATATTAGTAATATAATCTCCTGCTCTCAAAATTGTTTCTGTACTTCTGTGTCCTTTTCTTAAAATAATTTTAATTGAAATTGTATCCATATTCTTTCCTCTCCTTTAAATTATTTTTATAATCTAAAGAGTTTTTAATATATTCAATTAACTAGTATTTCAGTGAGTATCAGTTTCATTGCATTCACTGATACTCACTGTTTATATAGAAAAATACCTTTATTTTATATAAAAATGCTTATTTTTCCTCTATTTTCCCACTTTTTATGGTTATTTTTGTCCTTTTTTATATTAAAATACTAGTTGTAAAATATATCTATTTTTTAGTCAACCCCTTAGAATACAAGGGATTGTTAAAGTAAAATATTATTTTTATTAATTTAGAATAAATAAAAAAACCAATAACTTTTTAAGTTATTGGTTCAGCATTATTTTCTCTTTTATAATTCCTCTTTAAATTCAGGAAATTTTTCTTTAGTTCTTTTCAATAAATATCTTTCTACTTCTTCAAGCCAATTATTAAAATTTTTTTCTATTCTTTTTAAAAACTCTTGTACAATTTTTTTTAAATTCTCTTTATTTTTTTTATTATTTGCCTTTTTCATTTCATAAGCTAAAAGACCTGCTATTAAAATAGATAAAGGCAGTACTAATCCATTACTTGTCATTGCTAAAATGGTTCCTGCTACTACAACAGTTCCAGGAATTATTATTTTTTTATAATCTTCTTCTTCAATATATTTTATATCTTCTATCTTAAATTTAAAATTATCTATTATATCTTTTCTAAATTGATATCTATTGAATAAGTTGCGGTTCTCTGTACTATTTTTAAAAAAAGAACTTTTTTCAAATAAACTTTCTTGCATATCATAATAGAAATCTTTTAAAAGAATTTCACATTCTCTATCTAGTTCTCTAAATGTTATTTTATAAATATTATTAATTATTGTTTCTGATTTCTCATCACTTTCTATTAATTTAAAAGAAGATGTTTTTAATTTTTTTAGCATATTCTGGATCTTTTCAGAATATTTATCTCTTTCATATAATTTCATTTCTATCTCCTTCTATAAATCTTATATTTTTCTTTATAACCTTTATAATTTTTTCATTTTCTTGTTTTGACTTATAAATTGCTCCCAATATTTCTTCTATTTTTAATTTTTTTTCAATTAATTTCTCATTATTCTCATACAATACTTCTGTTTTTTTTAGCTCGTCTTTTCTTGTATCTATATTTTTTTGCAATATTTTTTCATATTTTTCAATTGTATTTGTTAGATATGAGCATAGATATTTACTGAGTTTATTACTTATTTCATTTGCCCTATCTGTAATTGAATCTTTTATTTTATTTACATGTTTGTCTTGTGAATATTTATGAATATATTCTACTTTTCTAAAAGTTATCCCATTTTCATATTCTTCTACTTCTTCTGAATCTTTTTCTGTTTCTTTTTTTATTTTTTCAAAATCTTCTGAAGTAAATTCAGGTATTAGATATGAATAATCATTTATAGTATCAGTATATATTATCTCTCTATTACATTTTTCTTGTATTTCTTTTATAATATTTTCTTGATAGTTTTTTAAATGATTTCTAAAATAAAAAAAATGTTTTTCAAGTTCTTCAAAAGTTACTATTTCATTCATACTTCTACTATATTCTTCTATTTCATATTTTATCTTTTCATTTATAATGCTGTTATATTCTCTATCAATAGCTTGAACTTTAATATTGGCAATATCTTCTTTTTCTTCTATTTCAGCAATAATTTTACTGATTTTTTCTTGTATTATCTTTGGATCTATAATATCTAAAATACCTTTATCTTGCTCTAATTTAGAAGAAATTCTTTTATAAAATTCCTCGATTGTTTTTAAAAAATCTTTTGCTAATAAATAAAAAGATTTTCTTCCAAATTTATCTACTACCTTTGATAAGTGTAAAAAATTTGATTTATTCTCTATCTTTTTTATCAAATCTTCCAAATTCTTAGTAGTCCGAGAAAAACAAGCAGTTATTGCTGGGTCAATAGAATTTTCATTTTCATCAATATATTCACACAATTCCTCAAAAGTTTTTTTAGAATTTTTAATCTCAATTCTATATAATCTTAAAAGACTATCTACTGCTAAAATCTGTTCTTTATTTATTATGTTTTGATAATATTTATATGCTTCATTAAATTTTTCTTCTAAATTTTTTGAAGATAATTTACCAGCTTTTGTTAATACTAAAAATGAAGTATCTCTATTTATTGAATTTTTTATAATTAGTTCTTGTAAGGCTTTTGATTCTATTGGGACTTCTACTGAATGTAAAAAAATTATAGCATTTACATTTTTTATATAGTCTTCAGTAATACTTCCTAATCCTCCTATTGCATTAACTCCAGGGCTATCTATTATTTCAATTCCCTTCATATCATCTGATTCAAAAGGATATTCTATACTTATTTCTTTTATAAGATTTCTCCAATCTCCATCTTTCTTACTGTTAATATATTCTTTAATTAATTTTTTATATTTTTCATCATCTGTGCCAGGCTCTTTTTCATTCATTATACCATTAATAAATTCATCAATTTCTTTTTCATAAATTTTTTCTCCATTCTTTTTAAAAAATATTTCATAATTTATTAAGTCTACTGGTATATCTCTATATTTTTCATTTATAGCTCCATTCTCTTTTAAAAATCTTTGTATTTTGTTAATCTCTTCATGTTCAATAAAATTATTATCCCCTTTAGTAGCTATTAATTTAATTTTTTCTCCATATTTTATTTTTATTATTGAACTTGTACACTGTAAAATTCCTGTTGGTAATAAATTCACTCCCAAATATGCATTTATAAAAGTAGATTTTCCACTTTTAGCTTCTCCTAAGACCATTAACTTAAATTTATCATTTTTTATATCTTCTGCCAATTTTCTTATACTTTCTATTACTCTTTCTTCTTCACCTTGACTTTTTATATATTCTAATCCTTTCAAATTAGAAATATTTTTTTGAAAATAATTGTAATTTCTTAATACTTCTTCCTTTATTTTTTGATAATCGTTTTCTATCACTTTTTTCCTCCATACATAACATTTATCCAATTATTTATAAATACATCGCCTATAAAATATTATAAATTATATTTTATAAATCACTCATTAAAAAATTTTCTGCCTCTTTATTTCCTAAAAGAGCTGCTTTCTTTATATACTTATATCCTCTTATTGAATCTTTAATTACCCCATAACCAAATTTATAACATTTTCCTAATTCAAACTTAGCTTCTACTCTTCCTTGTTTTGCTGCTCTTTCTAACCACTTAACTCCCACTCTATATCTCTCTTCTTTTCCAGCCTCAATATAATATTTCCCTAATTCATATTGAGCATTTTCATTTCCTTGTTCTGCTGCTATTATTAAATGTTTAATACCTTCTGAGAATTTTTCTTCTTTTAAATAAAGTTTTCCTAGTCCATACTCAAGTTTTGCTTCTTCTTTAGAAATAATTATGGCTTTATTTTCCTCTATTTCACTCTCTATTAACTTCTTTTCTAAACCTAAATTTAATTCTTCCAATATTTCTATTTTACACTTTAATAATTTATTAAAAATATCTTTCAATGATATTTGGATATTTGTATTTATTCTATTTTCTAACATAATAAAATCTAATTCTTCTTTTCTTAATTCTCCATTGAATAGAATATTTTCTATTATTTGCAACAATATATCTACAATATAATTATTTCTAAAACTACTTATTTCTATATAAATTTTACTTAAGTCATTTGGTGTGATGTTCTTAATATCTTTAAAAAAATCAATGATATCTATTTTAACATCGTCAATTATATCCATTTTTTTCATATTTTCTTCAAGTGATTTTACTTTTTTATTATCTAATTCTTTGATATTATTTTCATCAATCTTAGATAAAATCATACAAATAGCAACTAAAAAATTAGTATGAGTGTATGTTCCTAGCCTTATCTCATCAATAAGCATATAAAAATTATCAATGCTATCAACTTTATTATTTAATTTTTGAGTAAGGTTAATTAGTTTTTCATTTAACTTCTTCACAAAACTCCCCATAATATACTTTGTATTATAGAGTTCTTTATATATATTATTTTGCTCTTTAATTAAATTATTGATATTTCTACTCAAACTGAGTATCACTCTCTGTTCTACAACCTGCCTTTTGTATAATTCAGAAATGACATCTATCATATAAAAATTTAATTTCTCAGAATTTTCTTTTATTTCATTTTTACTTAAAGTATTTTTTCCTGTAACAGTCTTTACCATTCTTTTAAACCAGCTTTGGTTTTCTATTGTCTGTAATTTTTTATTACTGTCATTCATCAAAGAAATCATTTCTACTGTTACTTTTTCTATATTTTCTTTACTTTCTTGTATAAGATAATTAACATCTTCTTGTAAAACTAAATTATCCATTTTATCTCCTTTTTAAATTGAACTATATAATTTTTCTAATGCAGAATCTATATTTTTATTTTTTTCTCTCAAGTTATCTGTTTCTTCACTTAGCTGAATACGTTCTTTTTCATAAGCTACTGCCTCTTCTATAAAGTTTTCATATTCATTAAATGAGATGAGCATTACTTTAACAATATCTTGATATGCATTATTTACATCATTATAGTACTTTGCCTCAGATAGTATTTTTTTGTATTCTCCTTTTCCAAAAGCTGGCGCAACTATTTTATTTAAAGTAGCAGATATTGCTATAGATGCTGGAATATTTATTAATTTAGTCATTCCCAAAACAGTAATTTTAGCAGCAACAGGTATCATAATACCAGCAGTTCCAGCAGATACAACTGCTGAACTTCCTCCTGTTTTTAAAATTTCTTTAAAATATTCTTCCTTGGTAATCTCACCATTTTTAAATCTTCTATATGAAAAAATTGTTTCCAATCCTAATCCTAAAGCTCCTCCCATTATCCCTGCTTTCCCCATAGTCATACTTATATTTTTCCAGTTGTAATCAAAATTTATATTTCCGACTTTAGCATCTTCAAAACGTTTTTCTGCTGTTTTTTTCCCCTCTTCAGCATTCATAAATCCTTCTGTTTTATATCCTTTATTTCTCGAATATTCTACTTTTTCACTATTAGTAATAACTATGGCTGTTTTTGGAGTATTAGATAAATCTGGATTTGCTTTTCCATAATATGCCTTATTTTGAAATGTATTTTTTATTTTTTCGTTAAAAAATCCTTTTTCAACAATATCTACCCCTTTTTGAGTTGGATTTGTCCCTAACTCAAATTTTGAAAAAAAATTACCAAATTTTCCTCTAAGGTAATTAACATAATCCCATTCATATCCTTTCCCCTGAATGTTTTTTATCCATTCTGGTTTTTCGGTAAAAAGAGTTTTTATAGTTTCAACATCTGTTAATTTTTTAGGAAAGTTAGCCTTTAACCATTGCCAAAACTCCACTTCATTTACAAGAGCTTCAGATGTTTTATATGCTGCCATTCCTGAAATAAAATTATTTGTTACTTTTGAAGCAAATATTTCGCTGGTATCTTTACACATTTCTAAAATTTCTTCTGCTGTTATATTGTTTTCATTTTTTATCATTCTATATCTTACCCTCCCTACTTAAATCTGTATTATAAAAAATTGATTTCTTATATTCCTTTACAACATTCAAAAGCCTTTTTAAATCGTTTTATTTGTCTAGAATCTATAGGTAGTTTATCAAAAACTGCCAATTCATTTAAAATTTCTTTAATTTTATTTATACTCATTTTATCTAACTTCTGTATTTCTTCCTTAATTTCATCTAATGGGTATTTAGATATATAAATACCTTTTATAACATCTTCTATTTTTTTCTTTTGCTCATTATTAATAACAAGATAAAGGTCTTCTAAGTACTTTTGAGCTTCTAGTGAAATTTCATTATCATGTATAAAATAAATTAATCTCACTATTATTTCTAAATATTTCTCATTACTTTTTATTCTATATAATGTATCCTTGTATAAAATATTTTTTGCTTCTGCCTTTTCATATCCTTGTCTATATGAAATTATTTTTTCTTTCTTTAAAACTTCTTTTTTAACTTCATATACTTCACATAATTTATTTTCTAACTCTCTTACTTTTTCTTTATCTAAATTATTATTCTTCTCTTTTCTTTTTATAGTATTCATAACTCCTGCTGTTGTTGCTATTGCTGTTCCTATTCCTAATATTAACGGTAATGGCATGATATTCCTCCTGAATCTCCCAATAAGAAAATATTATTTTGATATTTCTCTCCCACAGTTTGGACAGAATTTCGTATTAGAATCAATCTCAGTACTACAGTTCTTACAATATTTTTTCTCAGTAGTAGAAACTAATGATGGTTTTGCATTTTCTTTTGTTTTTTTCAATTTTTCCTCTATTTTATTAATAATTCCCATAGAATCTTTTGGATAAGCTATTACAGTAAATGTAATTCCAAATACTACTGAAGGTATAATCCATATTAATTCAATAATTCTTGAAATTCCACTTTCTCCCAACATCATAGAATACATTCCCATAGTTCCATTTAGCATAGCAATCATTAAATTAATTATTAATGGAAATATAACTGAACAAATATGAATTCCATAATTAATAAAAATATCTGTAATAAAATTTTGTGGCATTTTTTCATAGTAATTTTGTTTAAATATTTCACATAAACTTATAGCTGCCATACTTCCTAAAAATATTGTTAAAAAAGTTAAGCTTCTTGTCCAAATAGATGTCCCATCTATTAATAAAAACATTCCTATAAAACTTGTTATTACTGATAATATAACTGAATGAACAAATAACATCTAATCCCTCCATTTTTTACTTATTATTAGTTTATTATAAAAAACTATTCAATAGAGCAGAATTATCTGCTCTATTTTATTATTTGACTTCTTTATCTTTTAGATATTCTTTATATTCAGAAATAAATGTTGCAACATTTGTATGATAAATATCATACATGTTAATTTGAGTCATTTTATGATATTCAAGAATATCGTTTACTGCAATTCCATATAAAGTATGAAATGAAATCATCATAGGATCGTTATCTTTCATTTGAATCCATTTCTTCTGCTCTATATGATATTTATATACCTTATTTAATTCGTTATTTAATCTAAATATTGGAATAGTAATATCATCTCCACCTTCAAATAATCTTCTATTGACTTGAACTGTACTATTTCCACTCCAATCTTGTTCAAATTGCATTACATAATAAGATTCCTTTTCATTAAAATCAGGCTCTTTATCATAATCAGCTACAAATCCGTAGTTTTCATCTTCAAAAGTTGCAGTCCATAACTCTGGATATTTCTTGACAGAATTTATCAAATCTTCCATTTGTTGATTACCAAAAGCAATTTCTATTTGATATCTTGGATCATCTTGTTTTTTAGCTTTTCTTTGATTATAATCATCTAAAGTAGGAGCAGTCCAGAAATAGACTCTGTCACCTGAAGGTACATTTTGAAAACTAACTCCTTCAGTATATTGAGATTTATTAGAGTAATCTTTATGATTTAGTATTCCAGTGAATGGATATTTTTTAAATCCATTATCCATTAATTGAGATTCAGCATTTGCTAATTCAGTTGGATCTATATATACACCAATTTTCTTTTTAGATAGTTCTTTAAGTGCATTCTCATTAAAATAACTTAATTTGAATTTTGAATTTCTATTGTATATATGTGCAGAGTATAGGTTTTTTACAAATCTATTAGCAATATGTTGCTCAAACTTAGGTACTGGATTTGGTGCAGGAGCAAATGGACTAACTGTAGTCTCAAAAGTAACATGGTCTAAATACAATAGAGTTAAATCCCATATACTTTGATTTATAACAAAATCCACTCTGTAAACAAATTCATTCATACTTAATACAGTATACCCGAAGAACTTTCCTCCTATTAAATATCCATTCAATCCTAAACTTATTATTTGTCCATTATATTCTCCAACAAATTTAGAATCAATATATCTTCCATTTAATATAAAACTTTTTTCATTATTCTTATTCATTTGGTATCTAACAATTTTAGTTGGATTTGCTAAAGCTTTAGCAGAGTTATTAATTTCATTATAATACTCACATTCTTCTAAAACTTTACCATGTACTGGATCATCTACAAATACAGACTTATTTCTTAAAACCCAATCTCCTCTCATATTTTTCATGTAATATTCGGAAGTTCCATCTACTAGAACTCCTTTATCATATATACCTTCAATTACTGTTTTCCCATCAGGATCTAAATCAGTATATTTTGCATTTCCATGATAAATACCATCTTTTAATTCCACATATCCTTCTTCTTTTAAAAGTGTGCCTGTATAAGGTTTCCCTTTATAAGTTTGAAATGCTCCAATAGTTTCATTTTCTTCCCACCCCATATTAGGATCATCCATTTTTACTTTGTTTGGCATTCCACATCCAATAAACATTATCATCACTAATAACATTCCTAAAAATTTATTTCTCATTACTTTCCTCCTCTAATTTTTTATATTTTATTTAATATAACTTTTATGTTACAAACTCTATCTCTTTCATTTCATAAAGATATTGTTGATTCTCTATCTTCACTTTTAAATAGTTATAACCATTTTCTCTATCTCTTTCTAATTCTATTGGAATTCCATCTAGTAATTTTTTTCTATAATATATCTTTATACTTTTGTTTTCCTTTACTGCTTGTTCTATCCGCATAAATAAATCTCTATTTATTGTCCTTTCTCTTATTGAAGGATGAAGATTGGCATATGTCATGAAAACTTTATTCAAAAATATACTCTCCTTTTCCATTTTCTGAAACTTCATCATTTCCTGAAATAATTCTGTATTAATATCATTTAAATTAAAAGATATAGTTTTTCTTTCATCTAGAAGATCTCCTCCTATTTCAAGAAGTTTTTCAAAACCTAACCCTTGAATTATAAGGTTGTATAAAGTTTCCTTTCTTAATTTAAAATATTGAATATCCATATATATAACTTCATGAATAAGTTTTGGCAGTGATACTCTTACTTTTTTTCTCATTAAATTTCTCCTTAAAAATAATTATCATTTTATTATATAATTTTTTCCAAAGGGCAAAAAGAGAAACCTTTTTTCTTAAAATCAATTCAATTATTTAATTCTGGTTTCGTTTTAAACAAATTATTCGATTCTTTTTTTAATTAAATTTGTTCTCTTCATGAGAACTATTAATCCTTTTATAGAAAAATAGGACAGAAATTTCTGCCCTATTTAAAGATATCCTTTCATATAAACTTTTAAAAATTCTGCTATTTCTTCATTATCATTTATATTCAGCTTCTCATACTTTATATAAAATATATAAAGTGATTGTAATGTAATATCTTTCTCTATATATGCTCCTGTTGTTTTAAAATATCTATACAGCTCATTATAAAATACTATCTTTACTGCTCTTTCAAATATATCTTCTTTTTTTAAGCTTAGTATATAATTCCTAAATTTTAAATATTCTTCTGTTATCCTATCCATGATTCACCCCTTATGCTATAAGTTTGGTACAAGCCTTTATTATTTCTGTGTCCTTAGCCTTATCCTTCAAGTACTTTATATAATTATGGTCTTTTTCATATATCTCTTCCAATGTCATTCCTTTATATTTCCCAAAATCAATTACAATTCCATTCTTTTTATTTTCTCTTTCTTCTTTAAAATTAAGTTCAAGTTTAGGTTCTGTTATAAATACATAGCCTTTTCCCTGCTGTTTTATTGGAAACCACATATTCTTTGCATTATATAGATATCTTCCTATTCCAAATCCACTTGAAGCTGTTCTTTTAAAAGCATTTGATATTCCTCCTTTTACTGATTCAAATTCTGTTACTGGTGCTCCATCTTCCTTTGTAACCCATTTATCATTTATTTTTATTGATAAGGAACATATAAATCCTGCTGTTATTTCTTTATATGATACACTCCATCCATCTACTCCAAATAAATTATCTAATCTATTTTGAATTGCTCGTGCTTGTACATATGCAAGTGCCATTCCTTTTGTCTTATCACTATTTGTTGCTCCTACTCTGAACTCAATTTCACTGTCTTCAAATGGTTCCTGCAATTTTTTCATTATTTCCTTTATCTCCATAACTTCTACCTCCTAATACTCTTCTGGATACATAATAGTCCAGTATTTTCCTACTATTTCATCAATTCCTTGAACTGCCCAAATCTTTTCTTTACTCTGAATTTTAAAATTCAGTTTATATTCCTTCTTTTCTTCTGGTACTTCCTGCTTATTTATTAAAGTATCTTCAGTCACTTCAAATATCTGAAAATAGTCTATATTTTGATCTGTTCTTATTTTTTCTCTAAGTATTTCCATTATTTTTGCTAATATTCTCAAATCAAGATTCTCTCTTACATTTCTTGTTAAATATATATTTTCCATTCCTATTCCTCCATCAATATATCATTTAGACCTTCATTTCCATATATAAGAAGCTCAAAGGTTTTCAGCGCAGTATTAAAACACTTTCCTAAATCCACTCCTTTTCTATATCCAGCGAGATATTTATATTTTCCTGATATGTCTAAATTAAAATAGGAACCATATATCATGGCTCCTAATTCCGCTTCTGTTTCCTCTTCATTTTTATTAATCTTTTTTCTTTCTTTTTTAAAGTGATTCATAAAATGTATAAACTCATGTGCTAAAGTTCCTGTCATAGCTGTATAATCAGTTTCTACTACATATATCTTCTCTCCATCCGTCATTCCTCTTGCTCTTCCAAGGTTTTCTACTTCTTTCACAATAGTATACTGTTCTATTATCTCTTTAGTTTTATTATATAGTCTGTCTGAATTATACTGGCTATGTTCTCCTATCTTTAAACTTGTATCTATATGTGGTATTATCACTGCATTTTCTCCTGCTTTTGTCTGTGATATATCAAATACATTACAGTATTTATATCCATATACATGTAATTCCTCCGATTCTTCTTCAAAATTTTTTCTAATAAGAGGAATTAATATTTTTATTCCTTTATTGCCTTTTGATATACAATATCCAAGTTCTTCCCATTTCTTATATCCTGCTACAAATGATGCCAGAGGATTTTGTTTATATATCAATATACTATTTCTTACACTATATGAATAAAAGTGTCTTCTCCTAAATTTTATGAATTCCTTCAGTTCCTGTGAATTATCCACAAAGTCTTTTATTTTAATATCTATTCCTGCTTTAAGCTCTTCTAATACTTTTTGGAAACTATTTTCTTTCTCCTTCATTTTATCAATCCTCCTTTTATTTTATAAGCAGATTATAGTCCTCCACAATTACTGCTCCTGCTATTTCTTCCCCATTTTTCATCTTCTGGGCTATTAATGTTTTATCAGGTGATATTTCCTGCTTTATCCTTAAACATTCTTCTGGAAGTTTTGATATATCAATAATTTCTACTTTGCTTGATTTCCTCAGATTATAGTTTCCAAGTTCTGTTTCTATCTTCTTTTTGTCTAAAAGCATGAGTATATTTTTTAGATATCCTTTTAAGGATTTTAACTTATTTTCACGATTTTTCTTTACATCTTCAAGTCTTTCCATCTCTGTTTTTACTGATATTGTTTCAAGTTCAAGATTTCTTATGTACTTAAGAATATTTGTACCTTTATTTTGCAATTCTTCTTTTAAATATTCCATGACATCTTCATAAGTTTCCTTATCTGTTTCCTGCTGATCTGAATCTAAAAATATGTCTAGTGTGTCAATCATAGCTCCTGCTATTTTATAAGTTTTCATAAGTGCCCTCCTTATTTTCTTTTTCTCAACTTCTCAATCGCCCTTATAGCTGCTCCAATAATTATTAACATTCCTCCAATAAAGTCAATAATAACCACCTCCCATTTATTTATTATTTGGGTAATATAAAAAGCTTCTGCCTATTAAGCAGAAGCTTCCTTTATTCTATTATAGAATATATAACTATTCGTATACTTTTTTTATTTCATTTTTTTCTCCATATGACTCAAATTCTATTATTAAGGAATCATCTTTATAAATATTGTTTTTTTCCAGCTCTTTTAATATTATATCTTTATCATTTTCATTAAGACAATTAATTATTATAGGATCAAGATTTTTACTTATTCTCACTTTACAAAAATTTATTATATTTAAATTTTCTATATATATTTCATAAAAAATTATATAAATTCCTTCAATTCCATTTGTGCAATAAATATTTTTATACTTTAAATTATTAAAATTAATATTTTCTATATCTCTAACAAAGAGTTCACCCATTTCATCAAGATAAAAAATTTCTGCATACATTGGAACAAGTATTTTTTTATTTTCATCATTGTCATAATATCTTTTTGATCTTTTTCTTTCTTTTACAATTTTACATAAAAAAGAATCTATATTTTGATTTTCATTTTCCTTAAAACGTTTTTCAGTTAAAATTTCTCTACCTTTTAAAATTTGTGTTCCTTCAGAAGTGTATATAACCTTTGGCTTTTTGATACTTTTTTTTATTAATCTATTATTCTTTATTTCTTGTTTATTTTCAAGTTCTGATAAAACTATGTATTTTATTTCATTTTTGAATTTTAAAAGTTTTATTTTCTCAATTTCTATTATCCTGTTTGGCTTTATTAATATAGATTTTTTTTCTTCCTTTTTTTTCAAATCTAAAAATCTAATATTTTTATCATATAATTTTTGGGGGAGAATCTCATAATCTGAATATTGTTGCTCTCCATTAAAGTTATAAATTTCAAGTTTCCCTCTATATTCACATATAAAAAAATTTTCAATTCTTTCATAATTATCAAAATAAGCTGTTTTATCTTTTTTTAGTTTTCTAAAAGTATATTTATTTTTTTCTTTTATAAAAAATGTTTTTCCATTATCTGATATAAACTCAATTCTTTGAAATTCATCAGTTATTATATTTTTTAAATCAATATTTAAAGGAATCACATCATTTTGACCTACTTTAAATATCCTTAAATTTTTTCTATTAATAGCATTATTATTTATTACAAGATATTTAACTACATATTTTTCATTTTCAGTTCCTGCATTTAAAATGTCACTAAAATCTTCTAAATTTTCTAAATCTTCTAAATTTTCTGTTGAGTTTGTTATAAATTCTGTAGCTTTAATTTTAAATAAATCAATAGTTTCATTTTTTTGCAAAACATATAAATAATACTTTTTCCCTTTTCTTGCAATTCCCACTCTAGTACAATAAAAAAAAGTTTTATACTCCCGAAAAATTCTCTTCTCTTTATCATTTCCTATTTTACTACATTCTATAAATTCCTTAACACAGTAAAAATCATCACTTAGAATTTTTTGCCCCTTATAATCGTTCTTAAATGTTAGTTTATCTTCTGGTACCTTAGTGATAATATCAAATCTTGAAAAAAAATCATTTGCGTCTCTCATTAACACCATCCCTTTTTATTTTTTGATTATTTTATTTTATAAATTTTAAGAAGTTTTTTAACTTTTAAATAAGGAAATAAGTAAAACTAAATACAATAAAGTAAATTTATTTGTTACTATTACTTTAACAGGAATAATTACAAAAAATTTTGGGAAAAATTAGGGAAAATAAAAAATTTAAATTTTTTATTTAACCTAATAAAATTGAGGTTTCCCAATTCCCAACTTTTAAAACTATATATAGTTTAGCACATATTTAATAGAAAAAAATAAAAAATTTACAAGGAGGAAAAGCAGAATGAAAGAACTTGAAAAAGAAATTCAAGAAAAAATTATTTCTATTGCTATGCAAGGAGGATATAAAAATATCTTAAATATGGCACTTGGAAAATGTTACTGTTATTCAGATGTTCTAACTTTTTTAATCTCAGCATCAACTAATTATTGTATTTTGGGACAAGGGGTGATTTATTTAGAAGATAATTTTAATGAAAATATTGATAATTCCTTTTTAGAAAATATCTCAAATAATTTTATTGAAATATCCAATCAAGAACAGTTTGAAAAATTCAAAAAACACCTAGAAATAATAAATAAAGAGCAATTAAGAGTCGAAGAGGAAAATAGAAAAAATATTGATGAACAAATAATGGAAAGTATTATTGAAGAACTTCCAAATGAAACTGAAGAAAATAGAAAAAAATTATTAACTCTAGTAAAAGATGCTGAAGGAAAAACAAAAGAAAAACTATTAGTATTAATGGATTCCGCTTATGAAATAGTAGGTTCTCAGGGAAAAATAACGGAAATTTTCATGACAAATCCTAACTTAAAAATTAGTAAAAATACTTATAACCGTAAAGAAAGAGAAAAGGTGATTAATAATGGAAAATAATAAAATAGAAGTTTTAATTAATGCAATAATTGATTTTAAAAAAAGTTTATCTCCAGAAGAAAGAAAAATATTTATTGAACAGCTTTTGTCAAGTGAAGATTTATCAAAACAAAATCTTAGCTTTGAAGAAGTTCCTTATCCTAATAATGATAAGGTTTCCTTATCTACAGTGAAAAAAAATGATTTAAAACGCTTAAAATATAATGAAACTACCACTCAAATAGAATTAGTTTTAGAAGGAAAATTTGAATATGAGGAAGACAAAATAAAATTTATATCATCATATCTAGATGAGAATCTCTATTGTTATTTTATTAAAAAAGAACAAAATGAATTCCTTAACAAATATGAAGGAAAAAACCAACTAATTCAAGCAGAAATTCGTTATACTCCAATTATTGATAAATTTACTCTCCATAATATAAAGATATATGTCCACTTTAATCCAATAGAAAATTGGATTAAGATACAGAAGAATTCTGATTTAATTTCAAAGCTTTCCAATATAGCCAAATATTTATGTATTGATGCTGAAAAACTTCTATTTTTTGAACTATGTACTTTATCATTACGATTAGTCCCATTAGTTCAAAAACATTATTTATATGTTGAGCTTGCACCTAGAGGAATTGGAAAAACTACTTTATATGAAAAACTTCAATATTCATTACAATCTACACTTTTAACTAGAGCTAATATGTTTATTGACAGTAGAAATAAAAAAAATGGAGACTTTCTTACTTGTGAAAATTCTTTCATTATTGATGAGTTTCAAAAAATCCAAGATACTGAAGTCTTTGCAATGTTGCAAATATATCATTCTGGTGATAAAAATACTGGAACTATTACTATAAACTCACAAAACAAGAGAACAATGGATATCTCTACCATATTATTAGGAAATGTACCTCAAAATATTGATTACACACATATCTATTCTCAAAAAATAAATATTTTTAAAAATACAGCTATAGTAAATGAAAATGATAAAACAGGTGATGCTTTTATTAGCAGAATAGATGGACTAGTAAATTCTGCTGGCTGTAGAGAATTTTCTCCAGATATGAAGTTAGAAGAATTAGAAAATACAGATGATTATTCATTCACATTCCTTAGAAGTCTTTGTGATGATTTAAGGGAACAAAAAATAGATATAAAAGAACTTTTAATAAGACTTAATGTAAATTTTCAAAGTAATAGCAGTCGTTCTCAAAATGCTGTTGAAAAAACTTTTGAAGGACTTGTGAAACTTTTATATCCTGAACTTATAGCCAATTTAAATATTAGAGGAATTGAAAATGAATTACTATTTCTATATGAAAAAGCAATTGAAGCCAGAAAAACAGTTGATAATATGTTGAAAATTATTAAACCAGATGAAAAAAAAGAAGATACTTTTCCCAAACTTTATAGCTATGTGAGAGGAGATATTTTAGGTATAAATGGTAACTATAAAAGTACTCCACATAGAATTCTTATAATTGATAGAGATAAAGTTATGAAATTACCTTTGGATAAAATAGGCATTATACAAAATAGAAGAGAAAAAGAGCTTCTTGAATCTTTAAATTACAAGACAGAATATACTGAAAGTAACATTTTCTCACATGAAAATTGTATTACTTCAGAGATAATAAAAAAATATTTATGTAATTTTGAAACAAATAATATTCTCAATCGTGACTGGTCAAAAACAAAGGAATACAGAGATTCTTCAATAAACTATGATTATAACTATTTAACAGGTGAGTATGAGGAGATTGATAGTGAGGAACGTGACGAAATTATTAATTTTTCATTCTATAACATAAATAAAAAATGATTATATATTATAAATTAACTAAAAAAAGATGAATAGGAGGAAATAAACATGGGAACAAGAATTTCTACAAAAAAAGCTGCCTCTCTGCTAGGTTTACCCGAACAAACACTCAGAATTTTTCTTCAACATGGTAGATTTAAAGAATTTGCTGAAGCTATAAAAAAAGAAGGCTCAAAACATTGGACCTATTATATAAATGAAAATAGGTTATATGAATATATTAAAATAAAAAGACCTGTTCAGACAGCAATCTAAACAGGTCTAAGTAAAACAAATACCAGAGTATATAACTCTCACTACAATTAGAGTATATCATCTCTGGTATTTTTAATAAAGTAATATTTTTAAAGGAGATGGTATTTATGAAAAGAGCAAACAGTAATGGAAGTGTAACCAAACTCAGTGGAAATAGGAGAAGACCATATTTAGTTAGAGTTACACTAGGTTGGAATGAAAAAACAGGAAAACAAATTAGAAAAGTTATAGGAACCTATATCACCCAAAAAGAAGCCAATAAAGCTCTTGCTGATTATTTAGATACACCATATGATTTAGAATTAGCAAATATTACCTTTAAATATGTTTATGATAAATGGAGCCAACCTAAGTATCAAAAAGTCAGTAATTCTGCTATATTAGGTTATAAATCAGCCTATGATAATGTTGAAAAACTACATAATATGAAGATAAAAGATATTAAAGCTAGGCATTTACAAGAGGCTATAGATAACTGTCCTAAAGGGCTAGCTACTAAAAAGAAAATAAAATATCTATTTGGACAAATATTTGCTTATGCTATGCAAAATGATATTATCTCAAAAGATTACAGTAAATATATTGACATTGGTAAAACTCTAACTGAAAATAAAAGAGAACCATTTAATACTAAAGAAATCGAATTATTATGGAAACATTTAGATGATATAGAGTTTATTGATACTGTGTTGATTATGATTTACAGTGGATTTAGAATAGGAGAGTTACTTGAACTTGAAATAATAAATATTAATCTCACTAATAAGACTATGCTAGGAGGATTAAAAACAGAAGCTGGTAAAAATAGATTAGTTCCTATTCATCCTAAAATTTTTCCTTTAATAAAGAAGAGATATGACTCAAATGAAAAATACCTTATTGTAAACTTTAAGGGGAAAAAAATGAAATATGATAATTATTATAGAGAAAAATTTATTCCAATTATGGAACAATTAAATATGAAACATAGACCTCATGATTGTCGTCATACTTTTGCTACATTACTTAGTAATGCAAATGCCAATTCTACAGCTATCAAGAAAATGATAGGACATGAAAGTTATATCACTACTGAAAAAATCTATACTCATAAAGATATAGAAGAATTAAGAAAAAATGTAGAGCTTATAAAATAAATTTATACTCTCTTGTTATTGCAAGGGGGTATTTTTTTATAAAATATGATATCCTTAATTTTTTGCTTATAATCCTTAATTTTAGGTTTCTTTAACTCCTTCATTTTGTTACCTACCTGTTGGCTGCTTGTTACCTACAACAAAAAATTTTCTTAATTTTTTAAACACTTAAACAAATAAAAAACCCCACAAACATTGTGTTTGTGGAGTCTGTAAAATCCAACCAATTATCTTTTTGAGAATTGAGGACTTCTTCTTGCTTTTTTCTTTCCGTATTTTTTTCTTTCTACCATTCTTGAGTCTCTAGTTAAGAATCCAGCTTCTCTTAAAGCTGATTTTAAAGCTTCATCAGAAAGTAGTAATGCTCTTGCTACACCATGTCTGATAGCTCCAGCTTGTCCAGAGTTTCCTCCTCCAACTACATTAACTCTTACTTCAAATTTATCTAAAGTTTCAGTTAATACCAATGGTTGTTCTACTATTCTAGAAAGAATTTGTCTTCCTCCAAAATATTCAGCCATTGATTTTCCATTTATTTCAATTCCTTTTCCTCCAGGAATTAGTCTTACTCTTGCTACAGAAGTTTTTCTTCTACCAGTTCCTCTATATTGAATCATTTCAGCCACTGTCATTTACCCCCTATTAAAATTCTACCTTTACTGGTTTTTGTGCTGCATGTGCATGTTCTGCCCCTACAAACACTCTTAATCTTGTTAGTTGTTCTCTTCCTAATTTATTTTTTGGAAGCATTCTTTTAACAGCTAGCATTAATAGTTCTTCTGGTTTTTTATCTAAGATTTCTCCTAGTTTTCTTTCTCTTAATCCACCTGGAAATCCAGAGTGATTGTAATATGTTTTATCAGTTAATTTCTTTCCAGTAACCATTATTTTAGCTACATTAGTAACTACTACAAAATCTCCTCCATCAATATGTGGAGTGAAAGTTAATTTTTCTTTACCCATTAATTTTTTAGCAACTTCAACTGCTAATCTACCTAATATTTGTCCTTCTGCGTCGTAATGATGCCATTCTCTAACAACATCTTCTTTTCTTTGCATAAAAGTATACTTTTTCACTTTAATTTTTCCTCCTCAAATGTTATATCTTCATAATATAACGCAACGGTCCTTTTGTGGGAAAGGTTTAATATACCTAATTATTATATTCATTTTCCTTTATTATGTCAAGCTTTTTCTTTATTTTTCTTCAGTTTTTTCAACATTTTCTTCTTCTTTTTTTTCTGGCTCAGCTTCAGGTTGTTTAGGAATAGGATTTCCAAACATCCATTCAATTTGTCTTCTTATTCCTGTAAGGTCAAATATTCTGTCTCCAACAGTTATTCTATCATTTTCTGGAATAGCAATATGCCCCTCTTCTAATGGAATATTTTTATCAAGACTTATTTGAATTTTTACAGGTTCTGTATCCTCAACTGGTTTAAATTCTGTTTTAACAGTTTTTATTACGCCTTCAGTTTCTAATATATGAGCTATCTCTTCATCAGCAAATCTTCTTTGAGGTGGATAATCAGCGATGAATAAATCTGCTGTTTGAATAAATTTCACTTTATCTTCTGCTATTTTTTCAAATATATCTATTGTATATTTTCCTCTTTCAGTTATCAAGAATTTTTCTAAATCAAGTATTTTTTTACCTACCCCAAATGGATCTAAATATACTCCAAACTCTCCTTTTGTAATTAATGTATCATCAGGTGCATTTAATCTTACTTCAAACATTGTTGGTCTTTCTAAATCAGAAAAAGTTAAAACTATTGATAAATTTGCCATTGGAAATGGGAACATTGGTTGAATTAAGTTATCAAAAGCTCCAAATATATCAACCATTCCTGATACTTGTGGATTTACCTGTGCTTTGTATGCTGTTACAATACTTTTTAATTTTGCCATTACTCTTACCCCTTTTTTTGTTTTTTATTTTACACTTAGCTTTAATATACCATATTTTTATTTATTTTGTAAATAGTTACAACTATATTTTAAAATATTACTGAAATAAAAAAATGAGAGTATCCCTCAAGAAAGATTATATTTAATCCTACTTTTTGAACACTCTCATTCAATTTTATTTTTTATTTTTCTTTAGCTGCATTTTCTCCAGCTATTCTACCAAATACAGTTATATCTGTTAAAGCATTTCCTCCAAGTCTATTAGTTCCGTGGATTCCTCCAGTAACTTCCCCAGCTGCATACAATCCAGGAATTGGATTTCCTTTAGTATTTATTACCTGAGCTTTTTCATTTATTTCTACTCCACCCATAGTATGATGTACAGTAGGAATACGTGGTCCAGCATAATAAGGCGCTTTATCAAATTTTATTCCAAAAAGTTTTCTTCCAAATGGATCCTTTTTAGCATCTACACTTTTATTGTAATCTGCAATAGTCTTTTTGAGAGTATCAGCAGGAACTTCTATTTTTTCAGCAAGTTCATCTAATGTATCTGCTTTTACAGCTCTACCAGCTTTTATTAAATCACCAATAGGTTCATTAAAATTATTTTTAGTTTCCAAAGTAGGATAAACTTTTGAATCTACTATTACCCACATATAGGCATCTTTTTGTTTAAAAAGAGCATTTGTCATAACATCTCTTCTTTCATCTTCAGCCACAAAACGTTTTCCTTCTTTATTCACAAATATTCTATCTTCAACAGTTGTTTCTATATTTCCACTTAAACTTCCTGTTGCAGGGTCTCCCATAGGAAGAAGCTGTATATCTTCCATTCCTATTAATTTAGCTCCTATTTTTTCAGCCATTTTTATCCCTGCTCCATCTCCACCAGGATGATTAGTTGTAAGTATGTTTTCTGTCAGATTAGAGTTGAATTTTTGCCTATATTCAACATCTCCTGCAAATCCACCAGTTGTAAGAATTACAGCTTTTTTAGCATTAAATACAATTTTATTTTTTGCATCTTCAGCTTCCACTCCAGTTACTTTTCCATTTTTTACAATAAAATCTTTTGCTTCTGTTTCATAAAAAATCATTATTCCATTTTTTTCAGCAAAGTCTTTATGCGCAAGAATCATACCAGTTCCTACTGGTGTAGTTGGCTTATGGCTTCTTGGGTAAAGAGCTCCTAATACTGTAAATACTTCATCTTTGAAAGTCATCCCTAAACTTTCTAACCATTCTAATGCTGGATAAGCATTTTCAACAAGTATTCTTACAAGTTTTGGATTTCCTTTCTTATCTCCACCTTCATATGTGTGTTGATAATGAAGCTCTACAGAATCTTCTATTCCTTGTGGTACTTGTCTTTTAGGATCAACAGCATTGTATGCTCCCCCTGCTAATACAGTATTACCTCCTAATCTAGGCATTTTTTCTATAAGAATAACACTTGCACCATTTTCCTTAGCTGAAGTAGCAGCTGCAAGACCTGCTCCTCCTCCACCAATAACTACAACATCTGCAATATATTCTTTATTTCCTTTTTTAATTTCTGGAGCAGGAACTCTTTTTCTAAGTTCTCTTGTGTCTCCACCTGCTTCCTTAACTGCATTAGTTATTGCAGTAAGAACTCCTCTGCTGCTCACTGTTGCTCCTGCTACAGTGTCTATACCAAGACTTTGCTTTTCTAATACCATTGCTGGTATTCTTTCAATTGCTAATCCTGATATAAATGGTGTTTCTTTATTAGGAAGAACTTTTATATCCTCTATCCTATCTTTTGAAACAGTTACTTCTACCTCTATTTTTCCTCCATAACCAGTAGCCTCACCTTTATAGTTTCCTGGTTCATAAGAAAATGAAAAGGCAGAAAGAAACATCACAAATATAACTAATAAAATACTTCTTATCTTTCCCATATTCCCTCCTGATACTTTAATATACTCTTCTAATATTATATTAGGTTTAAAATATTTGGTCAAGTATTATTATCATTTACATTTTAATCATTTAGAAATATAGAATTCAAATGTTGTTCCTTTTCCCTCTTCAGAAATAACTGATATTTTTCCTCCATATTTTTCTATAAGGCTTTTTACAATTGCAAGACCTAATCCAGTTCCACCAAGATTACTTGTCCTTGCTCTATCTACTCTATAAAATCTTTCAAAAACCTTATATTGCTCATCTACAGGTATTCCTATCCCATTATCTGAAACTGAAAATTTATATCTATCTTGCCCTTCTGCTATTTTTACTTTTATTTTAGGATTTTCAGATTTATTATATATAATTCCATTTTCAATAAGATTTTTTAATATCATTGTTATCTTATCAAAATCTGCTCTAATATAATTATTTTCATCAGTTACATCTATTTGATATTCAATAGAAGCATTTTTCTTTTTAAGAAGTATTTCCATAGTTGCTTGAATATTATTTTTTATTTTTTCAATACTTACCTGTGTTATATTCAATATATTTGAATTTTCTATTTTTGATATATTCAAAAAATCTAAAACTATATTTTCTAATTTCTCTACATTCCCTTTAATTACATTTAAAAATTTTTCTCTCATTGGATCTGGAGCATCTTCAAGAGCGATAAGATATCCCTTTATATTTGTAAGCGGTGTTTTTAGCTCATGACTCACATTACTAATAAAGTTTTTCTGTACTTCTACTGCTTTTCTTGTACTTGTGATATCTTTTATGGTAATGAGAACCTGATTACTGAATTCTAATTGTTTCAATGTCACAATAAAATATCTTTTCAATCCCTGAATATATACTTCTTCTTTTATACTTGTTTTTTCGTTGACACCTTTTTTTATTATATCTATTATCTCTATGTATTTGATGCACTCTAAATACTTTTCTCTAGTGAAGTCTATGAGATAACTTAATACATTATTTTTTACAACAAATTTTCCTTCTTTATTTAACAAGCCTATAAAAATATCAACAGAAGATATTACTAAAGAAAGTGTTTTCCTCTCCCTTTCTAATCGTTCAATATTTCTTAGATTTCTTCCCTGCCATTCTTTTAAAATATCCCAAAATTCAAAAAACCATTTTTCTTCTTTGAGATAAGTTATTTTCTCTTTTTCTCCAATTTCAAGAAATCTTTTCATCTTTTTAATTTTATTATAGAAATCTCTTTTAATATAATTCTTATAGAAAAAATGAATTGCAAAGTTTAATGCAAGAAAAAACATTATCTGAACAAGTAAAAATTCTCTTATCTGTCTGATTTCTTTTGAATAATCACTAGAAGTTCTTATTATATATTTTTCACCAAAATCATTTGTAAAACCTGTTGTATAATAAGCAAACATATAACCTATCGTTTTACTTTCTCTTATGGCAAATCCTTCTTCTCCATTGATAGCTTCCTGTACTTCTTCTCTTTCTAAATGATTATCCATATATTCTTCTCTGTCTACATTTTTAGAATCAAATACAACATTTCCATCATAATCTATTAATGTAAATCTAAGGTCACTTTCTGAAAATACATCTTTATATCTATCATGTTTATAATCTTCTGCCAATCTTTTGATTAAAATATTATCCTGTTTTAAATTTTGTTTTACTCTCTGTTGATAAAGATTTGAAAGAATAGTTGAATTAAGGCTGATAAATATCCCTTCTATAATCAATATCATTATTAAGGTAATTATTTCTTTTCTTCTAATTTGTATCCCACTCCTTTCACAGTTTTTATGCAGTCAGATAGTTCAGGTATTTTATCTCTTAATTTTGATATATAAACATCTACAGTCCTATCTCCAGTATAATAGTTGCTGTTCCAGACTTTATCCAGTATTCTTTCTCTTGTAATAACCAAATCCTTATTTTTAATAAGAAGAAGCAAAAGATCATATTCTTTTTTAGATAGTTCTACCTCTTCTCCATTAGCTGTTACTACATGCCTGCTTTCATCAATTTCTATATCTTTGAATCTATATTTTTCATTTTTAATTTCTCTATCTGTTGTTTTAAGAAATTTTTTTATTCTTAAAACAAGCTCTCTAGGGTCAAAAGGCTTTTTCATATAGTCATCTGCACCTATTTCAAGGCCATCTAATACATCTTCTATTTCAGTTTTAGCAGTAAGCATTATTATCACTGGTTCTCCATATTCAGAAGATATGTCTCTCACAATCTTTGTAAAATTCTTCCCATCTAAATTAGGTAGCATCAAATCCAGTACAACCAATTCATTTTTGTTTTCTTTAAGAAGTTTCAATCCCTCTAATCCATCAGAGGCTCTATCTACTTCATACCCTTCTTTTGTCAGAAAATATGTTATTAATTCCTGTATCTCTTTATCATCTTCTACAACCAGAATTCTCATCTGAATCCCCCTGTTTTATTTTTTATTTCTCTATATTAATTATATCATAAAAAAGCCCACTTAAAAATCTCCTTTAAGTGAGCTTTGATAATAATCTCATTTTTCAGTCAATGCTATTTTACAGGTACAAATCCTTCATTTTTGATTATTTCTTGTCCTTTTGGAGATACTGCATAATCAACTAAATCTTTAACAACACCTTCTCTGGCATTATCAGCATACCAGAAAACTTCTCTTGCTATTGGATATGATTTATTTAATACATTTTCAGGAGTAGCTGCTATACCATCTACTGTTACAGCTTCTACTGATGAATCCATATATCCCATACCAATATATCCAACAGCATATTTATTTGCCTTTACCTCTTGTTTTATAGCCTCATTAGATGGCATATATAGAGTTTTAGCACCATATTCTTGAGTTCCTTTAGAATCTCCCTCTCTAATTATATGTTCTTTAAAGAATTCATGTGTTCCTGATGAAGAGTCTCTTGATAAAACAACTATTTCTGCGTCATCTCCACCTAATTCTTTCCAATTAGTAATTTCTCCTCTAAATACTTTTCCTAGAGTTTTATCATCAATATCTTTTATTGGATTAGATTGATTAGCTATTATTGTGATTCCATCAAATCCAACTACAATTTCATCTACATTTATTCCTTTAGCTTTGGCCTGCTCAATTTCTTTAGCTTTAATATTTCTTGATGCCATTGCTATATCAGTAGTTTTGTTTATTAATGCTGATATTCCTACTCCTGATCCTCCACCAGTTACTGCTATTCTTGCTCCTTTGTTTTCACTCATAAATTTTTCTGCTATAGCCTGAGACGCATTTAATATAGTATCAGAACCTTTTACTTGTACAACACTCGATCTTGCTTCAGCTTTTTGTCCTAATCCCATACCTCCCATAACTATCAAAGCTGCTATCAATCCTTTTTTTAAAAAATTTTTTTTCATAATTTTTACCTCCTTAATTTATCTTAAATTAAATTTTTTCTTTACAACATCACTATATATCTCCTTTGTTAATCAATTATTAAATTACTGTAAAATTAGTGTAAAATTTTTTTTACATTATTTTTACATTGGATTAATATCCATTTTACACAGTAGCTTTAAGATTATCTTAAATAAACAATATTAAATACATAAATGTGTGTAAATTTTTTATTTATATAGGAGGTATTATGTTTTCCATAAGAAAGGTCAAGGATTCTGCTATGAGACATACTTTGTTTGGAATAGGAGTCTCAAATATAGTAATCATATTTCTTATTTTTCTTTTCATATTTTTAAATGGAATAAAGTTTTTTAAACACTATTCTTTATCAGAGTTTCTTTTTGGTACAAGATGGATATCACTTTCAGAGTTTTATGGATTACTTCCATTACTGGTAGGATCTTTTTGGGTAACATTTGTAGCATTACTCATTTCCATTCCAGTAGGTATTTCTACAGCAGTTTATATATCAGAATATGCCTCTTCTAAAGCAAGAAATATACTAAAAGTTACCATTGAAACAATGTCTGCAATCCCCTCAGTAGTTCTTGGATTTATAGGATTATATGTTCTGTCTGGTCCTATAAAAAATCTATTTAACCTAAACAGTGGATTGACAGCTTTAACAGGAGGAATAATGTTGGCCTTCATGGCAATTCCTACAATAGTAAGCATTGCAGATGATTCACTAAATGCTCTTGATAAGTCATATAAAGAAGCATCTCTGGCTCTTGGGGCAAACAAAATTGAAACTATATTTAATGTTCTGCTCCCAGCTGCTTTTCCTGGTATATTTGCTGGAATAATGCTCGGATTTGGAAGAATAATTGGAGAAACTCTCACAGTTTTAATGATTACCGGAAATTCTCCAATACTTGCACTTTCTCCACTTTCTCCAGTGAGAACACTTACAGCTACTATTGCAGCAGAAATGGGAGAAGTGGTTCAAGGAAGTACACATTATTATGCTCTATTTGCAATAGGCATCATTCTATTCCTTATAAGTTTTATAACTAATAGTGTTGCAGATAATTTTATACAAAAATCTAGAAAAATGAATTAATAACAGAGGAGAAAATTATGCTTATAATAAAAAAAAGAGGAGAAAAAATATTTGAAAATATAATAAAAGCTATTGGAATAATTTCTATCCTTCCAGTATTTTTAATTATTGGATACATTATATTCAAAGGTCTTCCTGCTATTTCATGGGAGTTTTTAACTGAAATGCCCAAAAACGGAATGAGAGAAGGAGGAATATTTCCAGCTATTATTGGTACTATCTATTTAACTATTGGTACCATTGTCGTATCAGTTCCATTTGGAATACTCACTGGAATATATCTTGTAGAATATGCAAAAGACAATCTTCTTACAAGAGTAATAAATCTTACTATTATCAATCTCGCTGGAATACCAAGTATAATATACGGACTTTTTGGAATGGCTCTTTTCGTAATATTTCTAGGATTTGATGTTTCCATTATATCTGGTTCTCTTACCTTAGGAATCATGTGTCTTCCAGTAATTATTACTTCTACTAGAGAATCATTACTAGCCATACCTAACCATTTAAGAGAAGCTTCTCTAGCCCTTGGTGCTACAAAATGGGAAACTATAACTAAAGTAGTTCTTCCAGCTGCACTTCCAGGAATTCTTACAGGAGTCATCCTTAGCATATCAAGAGCTGCTGGTGAAACAGCTCCTATCATGTTTACTGCAGTAGCATTTTATCTTCCATTCCTTCCAGAAACTCCTTGGGATCAGGTAATGGCTCTGCCATATCACTTGTATGTAATATCTACACAAGTTCCTAATATGCCAGTTAGTTATATGAATGGTACTCTTTTTGTTCTTGTGGTAATAACTATCAGCTTTAACTTAATTGGAGCTGTAATCAGACAAAGATTTAATAACAAATAATTTTCTATAATTCATAAAACTAGGAGGAAAAATATAATATGAATAATGAAGATATCAGAATACTAGTAAAAGACTTTAATTTTTACTATGGTAGTTTTCAGGCATTAAAAAATATAAATATGGAAATCAAAAAAAATAAAGTAACTGCTCTTATAGGCCCTTCTGGATGTGGTAAGTCAACCTTTCTAAGATCAATAAATAGAATGAATGACCTTATTTCAGGAGCAAAATATGAAGGTGGAATATTATTTGATAAAAAAAATATTTTTGATAAAGACTATGATATAGTTGAACTTAGAAAAAAAATTGGAATGGTTTTTCAGAGACCAAATCCTTTTCCTAAAACAATATATGAAAATCTTGTGTATGCTCCAAAACTTCATGGAGAAAAAGATAAGGACAAATTAGATGAAATAGTTGAAAATTCTCTAAAATCTGTTGCTTTATGGAATGAAGTAAAAGATAAACTTCATCAGTCATCTCTTGGACTTTCAGGTGGACAGCAACAGAGATTGTGTATAGCTAGAGCTATATCAGTAAGCCCTGAGATACTTTTGATGGATGAACCTACATCAGCTCTTGATCCAATTTCTACTGCTAAAATAGAAGAGCTTATAAGACAATTGGAAAAACAATACAGCATAATTATCGTTACACATAATATGCAGCAGGCGTCTAGAATATCTGAATATACAGGTTTCTTCTACCAGGGAGTATTAGAAGAGTTTGATAAAACAGAAATAATATTTACAGCTCCAAATAATAAAAAAACAGAAGACTATATTACAGGAAAATTTGGATAAAATATTTTTATTTTAAATTCATATTTTTCTATCATAAATCCAGACAGGAGGAATAAAATGAAAAATCTGCAGGAAAGTCTTGAAGGACTTAATCAACATTATTTAGAACTTTTAAAAAATCTTAATAGAGTATTAGATGTAAATATAGAAATGCTGTATAATCAAAAATTAGATTCTACATTATATGGTGAATGTGTAGTTGTAGAAGATGTTATAAATGCTTTTGAAGTAAAATTAAAAGAAGATTCTATCATTTCAATAGCCAGATTCCAACCAGCTGCTGGTAATTTAAGACTTTTAATTATGCTTATCAACAGTGCACGTCTTTTAGAGAGAATGGGGGACCTTCTTAAAGCTAATTTTAAGATTATAAAAGATATTGAGAAAACTTCCCCACAAGTATCAAAATATCTGAAAGAAATTCTTTACCCAATGGTAGTAAAAATAAAAAGTATTTATGAAACTTATATTTCAGCCTTTATAAATAGTGATGAAAAAGCACTTTATCTCCTTCTGACACAGGATGAAGAAATTGATGAGATAGCTGAAAAAAACATGAAAATTCTTATAGATTTGATGAAAGCTTCTCCTGACAATGTTGAAGGAGGAACCTATTTAGTTCTTTTAAATAAAAAGTATGAAAGATTCTCAGATCATGTTATGCATTTAGCTGTTGATCTTGTATATATTTTAAAAGGAGAGAACCTCAGAAAACTTGAACTTCTTGAAGAAAAGAAAATAAAAAAATAAAAAATTATTGACAATTATATTTTCATATGATATACCTAAAACAACAAGAAATTAAAAAGGGGGAAGTTCAGAATGTTATTTAACAAACTAAGGATAAGGAACAGGAAAAACAATAAAAATATTGAATACCTTATCTTTTTTGTCTGCTAAACGACATTATGACTTTTTGATGAATAAATTTCAGATCATATCTTAATTATTTTGAAGATTTGGGTTTATATTGTTTTATATAACCCATGATCATATTTTTAAATCAATGTCAGTGTAGCATTCAAATGTTATGCTGACTTTTTATTTTACAAAAAATTATATAAATATAAAATATCAATGGAGGAAAAAATGGAAAATATGTCAGTAAAACTTTCAGAACTTTTTTCAAAATATGCAGAGGAATTCAAAGAATTAAATGAATATCTATACAACAATCCTGAACTAGGATTACAGGAATTTAAAGCTTGTGCAGCTCATACTGAAATGTTAAAAAAACATGGATTCACAGTTGAAACAAATTTTGCAGGGCTTCCTACTTCTTTTATAGGAAAATACAGTACTGGAAAACCTGGTCCTAAAATAGCTATTCTTGCTGAATATGATGCTCTTCCTGGAATAGGACATGGATGTGGGCATAATATATTTGGTGTTACAAGTGTAGCAGCTGGTATTCTTACTAAAGAAATAATGGGAGATGTTGCTGGAGAAATAATGGTAATTGGTACTCCTGCTGAGGAAACAAATGGAGCTAAAGTTCATATGGCTTCTTTAGGAGTTTTTGATGATATTGATGTGGCTATGGCTGCTCATCCTACTGGTGAAGCCCATCACAGAAGTGGCACTTCTCAAGCTATGGAAGCTATCCAGTTTACATTTAAAGGTAAAACTGCTCATGCTGCTGGAGCTCCTCATGAAGGTATAAATGCTCTTGATGGTGTATTAATACTTTTTAATTCTATCAATGCTCTTAGACAGCAAACTTTAGAAACTGCAAGAATTCATGGAGTAATATCTAATGGTGGAAAAGCAGCTAATATAATCCCTGACTTGGCAGTAGCTAACTTTTATGTAAGAGCTAAAACATTAGACTATTTAAAAGGTCTTGTAGAAAGAGTTAAAAATTGTGCTAAAGGAGCTGCTCTTGCCAGTGGAACTACTTTAGAAATAATAAACTATGAAACTAGCTTTGCTGATCTTGTTACTAATGAAAAACTTTCAGCAGCTTATGAAAGAAATCTAAAATCTTTAGGTGTTACTGATATTAGAAGTAAAGATTCAGGTGGTTCTACAGATATGGGAGATATAAGTCACTGCTGCCCAGCTATTCATCCATATTTTCCACTTACAACAGCACATCTTATAGGTCACAGTGTAGAATTTGCAAGTGCATCTATAGCTCCTGAAGCTTATAAGGGAATGGAAGAATCTGCTATATCAATGGCTCTTACAGCTATGGACATTTTCACTGATGCTGAATTATTAAAAGAAATAAAAGACGAATTTAATAAGAATATAAAAAAATGTAAAAAATAAAATTTATATATAAAAACTTTGGAGGAAAATTTATGAAAAAACTTGTATTAATATTAATGATGATTTTATCAACACTTTCTTTTGCTGCTAAAAAACTTTATGTAGGAACTAATGCTGAATTTAAACCTTATGAATATCTTGAAGGAGATAAAATCACTGGATTTGATATTGATTTTATGAATGCCATTGGAAAAGAGATTGGATATGAAGTTCACTGGGTAAATATGGGATTTGATGGACTGCTTCCTGCTCTTCAAATGAGTAAAGTAGATGCTGTTATTGCTGGTATGTCTCAGACTCCTGAAAGACAAAAAGCTGTTGATTTCTCAATGCCATATATGTTCACTAAATCTGAGCACTATGTTATAGTCAATGAAAATAGTTCTATTGTTAAAAAAGAGGAGCTAAAAGATAAAAAAGTAGGCGTTCAGATTGGTACTATTCAGGAAGAATTTACTATTGCACTAGGTGGTATACCTCAAATATATAATGCATGGACTGGAGCCTTAATGGATCTTCAGCAGGATAAAATTTCTGCTGTTATTATTGCAGATGTATCTGGAAATGCTTATCTTGAAAATATGAAAGGTCTAAAAAAAGTTGATGTTGTAATAGATAATCAGCCTGGAGCTTCTATAGCATTTAGAAAGGGTGAAACTACCCTTGTAAAATCTGTAAATGAAGCCATTTTAAAATTAAGAGATGATGGAACTTATCTTCAATTATTGGAAAAATATTTTCCTGAAAGAGCTGAAGAATTTAAAGAAGCATTTAAAAAATAGGGGGATAATAAATGAAAAAATTTGTACTGATATTTACTTTACTTTTGTCAACACTTTCTTTTGCTGCTAAAAAACTTTATGTAGGAACTAATGCTGAATTTAAACCTTATGAATATCTTGAAGATGGTAAGATGGTTGGATTTGATATTGGTGTAATGGATGAGCTTGGAAAAAAATTAGGTTATGAAATAGAATGGGTAAATATGTCTTTTGATGGACTGCTTCCTGCCCTTCAAATGAAAAAAATAGATGCTGTTATTGCTGGTATGTCTCAAACTCCTGAAAGACAAAAAGCTGTGTCTTTTTCTATACCTTATATTTTCTTTACTTCTGAACACTATGTTATAGTTAATGAAAATAGTACTTTTAAAACAAAAGAAGATTTACAAGAAAAAACTGCTGGAGTTCAAATGGGAAGTATGCAGGAACAATTTGCTATAAATAATGGAAGTATACCTAAATTATATAATACTTTTACAAATGCTCTTATGGATCTTCAAAATGGGAAGGTAGACTGTGTAATTATTGCAGATAATTCTGGAAAAGAATATCTTAAAACTATGGATAAAATCAAAAAAATAGATGCTATTATTGACCCTAAACCAGGTGCTTCTATCGCTTTTAGAAAATCTGATAAAGAACTTGCAGAAAAATTCAGTAATGCTATAGTAGAGTTAAAGACTACTAAAGAGTATTCTGATCTTGTTGAAAAATATTTTCCTGAAAGATTTGAAGATTTTAAAGCGCAAAATTTGACAAAATAGGTTATAATATAATTACTGATACGCCTATTCTAATTTTTGCTATCATATAAAAACCCCCTCAGCCCTAACTGAGGGGGTTTTTATTTATTCTATATCCAATGAAACTTTTTTATTAGGAGCAGGAAATTCACTATTTAAAAGCTCTATATCTTCTTCATTCAATATTATGTCTAAACATTCAATGTTCTCTTTCATATGTTTTAACTTTGAAGTTTTAGGTATTGAAATCATATTTTCTTGATTTAATACAAATAAAAGAAGAATCTGTATAGGAGATACACCATATTTTTCACTTATTTTTATAACAGATTTCGATTTTAAAAGTTTATCTTTCAATCTTCCCCCTTGTGCCAGAGGACAATATGCCATTGTTGGAATATTTCTGGAATCAGTAAAAGGTTTTAAAGAATATTCTATTCCTCGAGATCCTAAATGATACAATACTTGATTTACCTGACACTGGTCTCCCTTTGCTGCATGAGTTATTTCAAACATATCATCTATATCCATATTTGAGACTCCCCAACGTTTAATCTTTCCAGAAGCCTTTAATTCCTCCATACACTCAATAGTTTCATCTAAAGGTATAATTCCTCTCCAATGAAGAAGATACATATCTAAATAATCAGTTTGTAATCTATCAAGAGTATTTTTACATGATTGAAATATTCTGTTTCTTCCTGCATTACTTGGAAGAACTTTTGATACAATAAACAAAGATTCTCTATCATATCCCTTTATGGCTTCTCCTATTAAAGATTCACTGTTCCCATTTCCATACATTTCTGCTGTATCTATCATATTTACACCTTTATCAATTGCATATCTTATACATTCTATCTCTTCTATTCGAGTAGATAATGAGTCTCCCATATACCAAGTACTTTCTTCTCATATATTTCCTCCTAAATTATTTTCAAATAATAAAAAGAGAGTGACCTGTTAAGTAAAATACTCTTTAGTCACTCTTATTTTATTTAATGTCCATCTCTTAATAAAAATGCTCTCATAGCCTTTTCTCCAGCAAATTCCAACAACTCTTTTACATCATGAATAGCTTTTTCAAGATTCATAGGCTCGTTGATTATATCCATTACCAGATCTATTCCATTAGCATAAATATCATCAAGATTTCTAGCAGAACTTCCAACTACTGCAATAACAGGAATATTATATTTTTTAGCAGTCTTAGCAATTCCTACTGGTGCTTTTCCATTGACAGATTGGTTATCAATTCTTCCTTCTCCAGTTATTACAAGATCTGCATCTTTTATTAAATTTTCAAGCTCTATAAGTTCCATTATTTTAACAATACCCTCTTTAAATTCTGCTCCACAGATACTCAAAAATGCATATCCAAGTCCTCCAGCAGCACCGCTTCCAGGTTCTTTAGAAAAATTCTTTCCAACAATATTATCAATGATATTTCCATAATTTTCAAGAATTTTATCGAGAATTTTTACATCTTTAGATTTTGCTCCCTTTTGAGGTCCATATATATATGATGCTCCATTTATTCCACAGAGACTATTACAAACATCTGATAGAACTGTTATACTAGCTTCTGATATTCTTGTATCTAATCCCGAAATATCTACTTTAGCTATATCTTTTAATTCTTCTGGTGTATATCCTATTTTTTCTCCTTTTATATTGTAGAATTTTACTCCTAATGAAGCAAGCATTCCTGCTCCACCATCATTAGTTGCACTTCCCCCTAAACCTATATAAATATCCCTTATTCCCATATCCAATATAGCTTTAAGCATCTCTCCTACCCCATATGTATTTGCTTTATATGGATTTAGATTTTCACGCTTTATTAAATTCAATCCAGAAGATTCAGCCATTTCAAGAACAGCAGTATTTCCTCGTATCACTCCAAACCTTGCTTTAACTTTATCTCCCAAAGGTCCAGGTACTTCTAAAAATTTATATTCTCCATTGACAGCTTCAACTATTGCTTCTACTGTTCCTTCTCCACCATCTGCAATTGAAACTTTTTTTATAATAATGTTATTTCTGCCGAATTTCTTTATGCCCTTTTCAATACTTTCTGCAACTTCTCTTGAAGATGCACTTCCCTTAAAAGAATCAACTGCTATAATGACTTTTATCTCTTTCATAAGTTACCTCTTTATTTGACCAGCTTCTGTCATCTTTTCTGCCATAAAATCTACAACAGTTTTTTTAGATGAAAGACTTGGTTTTATAGGTTCCCCTACATTCATTTTATTGATATTTGCCATATCTTTTGTAGCTACAGGGAAACTTGCTTTATCCATAGATAATCTAACTGGGTTAAGTTTAAATTGAAGCTCCAATGATTCTTTAAGATCTCCTTCTTTGTATTTATTATATATAGAAGTTACAAGCTCTGGGAATATATTAGCTGCTGTACATACTCCTCCCACTGCTCCTACTGTAAGCGAAGAAAATAATAAAGTATCTTTCCCACCAAATATTTTAAATTCTATATCTCTTGTCCTTCTTATAAATTCAAGTAATTGGTTAATATCTCCACTAGAATCCTTAATTCCAACAATATTTTTTACATTTTTTGCTAATTTTTCTACTAAATCAGCAGATAGTGTATATCCTATTCTAGGGTTATTATATATCAAAAGTGGAAGTTCTTCAATAGATTCTGCTACTGTTTTATAATGAAGATAAAGTTCTTCCTCAGTAGGTTTTAAAAACATAGGTTGTAAAAGAGCAACTCCATCCACTCCTATTTTTTCTCCCATTTTAGCCAATTTGATACATTTAGAAGTTCTTATAGCTCCTATTCCCATTATTACAGGGACTCTTCCATTTACTTCATCTACTATAGTTTTTGTAATAAGTTCATAATCTTCATCATCAAACATATAGAATTCACTATTGCTTCCATGAGCCAGTATTCCGCTAACTCCTCCATCTATTACAAAATTTACCTGTTTTTTTAGTTTTTCTATATCTACATTTTCATTCTCATCCATTGGTGTAAGAATTGGAACATAAATTCCTTGCAATAAGTTTAAATCCATACTTTATTCCCCCTAGTCCCTGTCTAAACAAGGTCTTTTATTATCAAATTTCCAGTCTTTTATTAAATACTGCATAGCCACAGAATCATCTCTTGCCCCTAAATTTTTCTCTATATATAATTTATGAGCTGCCATAATTTTATCCATGTCTACTTCAATTCCAAGACCTGGAACATCTTTAGGGACTGTTATCTCTCCACCTACTATTTTATGTGCATTTTTAGTTAAATCCTGTCCATCCTGCCATATCCAGTGAGTATCTATAGCTGTAATATTTCCTGGAGCTGCTGCTGCAACATGACTGAACATTGCCAAAGAAATATCAAAGTGATTATTTGAGTGAGAACCCCAAGTCAAACCAAATTCATTACACATTTGTGCAACTCTTACTGATCCTTCCATTGTCCAGAAATGAGGATCTGCCAGAGGAATAGAAACACTATTTAAAGCTATTGAATGCTGCATTTGTCTCCAATCAGTAGCTATCATATTTGTCGCTGTAGGAAGACCTGTTGCTTTTCTAAACTCAGCCATAATCTCTCTTCCAGAGAATCCATTTTCTGCACCACATGGGTCTTCAGCATAGGCAAGAATTCCATGCATATCTTTACATAAAGATACTGCTTCCTTTAAAGACCATGCTCCATTTGGATCAAGAGTTATTCTTGCTTCTGGGAATGCTTCATGAAGAGCTTTTATAGCTTTAATTTCCTCTGCTCCTTTCAGCACTCCTCCCTTTAATTTAAAGTCTTCAAATCCATATCTTTTATGAGCTGCTTTTGCTAATTCAACCACTGTTTCTGGTGTCATTGCTTCTTTTCTTCTAACTTTTCCCCAGTCATCTGAATTATCATCATTATCTAAATAAGAAAGATCAGTTTTATCTTTATCTCCTATATAAAACAGATATCCTAATACTTTTACTTTCTCTCTCTGCTGTCCTTCTCCTAATAATGCTGCTACTGGTACATTTAAAAATTTTCCTAAGATATCTAATAAAGGAGCTTCAACTGCTGTCATTACATGAACTGTAGTTCTAAGATCAAATGTTTGATTTCCTCTTCCAGAAGCATCTCTGTCTTTAAATGTATTATAAATATTTTTAATAATATTTTTATATTCCCCTATACTTTTTCCCACTACTAATTCTTTTGCATCTTCCAAAGTTTTCCTTATTTTTTCCCCACCTGGAACTTCTCCCACTCCAATAGCTCCATTGTCTGCTTTTAAAATAACTATATTTCTTGTGAAATAAGGCCCATGAGCTCCACTTAGATTAAGCAGCATACTGTCATACCCAGCTACTGGAATTACATTCATCTCTATAATTTTAGGTATCATATGTGTTTTCTCCCTTTTATTATTTTTTTTCTCCAACTGTTACATTGTTTATTTTTTCATAATAATTTAAAATAGCTGCATGATCTTTTTTCTCTCTTCCATCTATTTTTAAAGCTTGCATTATTTCCATTACTTGAGCAGTTAATGGTAGAGATGCATTTATTGAATGAGATGTATCAAGTGCATTTTGAAGATCTTTTATATGTAATTCAATTCTAAATCCTGGTTCAAAATTTCTTGATATCATCATAGGAGCTTTTGCATTCATTACAGTACTTCCTGCAAGTCCTCCTCTTATTGCTTCAAATACTAATTGAGGATCCACTCCTGCTTTTTCACAAAGAACAAAAGCTTCACTTAGTGCTGCAATATTAAGGGCAACTATCATTTGATTTGCTAATTTTGTAGTGTTTCCTGCTCCTACATTTCCCACCCTTACTACTGATCCAGCCATAGTTTTCATAAGATCATAGTATTTATTAAATATCTCCTCTTTTCCTCCAACCATAACAGATATAGTTCCATCTATTGCTTTTGGTTCTCCTCCTGAAACTGGTGCATCTAAAAGCTCCACTCCTGTTTCAGCTAATTTTGCTGCTATACTTTGGCTCTCTACTGGATTGATAGAACTCATATCTATAACAGTAGTTCCTGCCTTCAATCCTTCTGCTGCTCCATTTTCATTAAAAAGAACTGCTTTTACATGTGGAGAATTTGGAAGCATTGTTATCAAAACATCACAGTTTGCTCCAACTTCTTTAGCTGATCCAGCTGCCTTTGCTCCTGCTGCTGCTACATCATCCAGAGCTGTTTTATTCATATCAAATGCTACTACATCATATCCTGCTTTTAAAACATTTTTACACATTGGTCTTCCCATGATACCTAAACCGATAAATCCTACTTTCATTTTTTACCTCCATTTATATTTTTAATGTTATTCTCAATTTATTCTCTATAATATATTTTAAAATTATTTTCTTTGGTAAACAATGTTATATATGCTAAATTTCCAACTTATTAATTGTTATACAAAACATCTGTTTTCTGATTATTTTATAAATACACTTACTATGAGAATACTGTTAATACCGCTTCTAGTTTTTCTAGAATACAGTTAATCTTTTTATGTCCAATTTATTTTATTTTTATTAAATATAATAATATCACTTCTTTTTTTAATATTCTATGTTATATAAAACATTATTTTAATTATTTTTATTACATTTTTTGTTCTTTGTAATAAAAATAATTTTTAATTCTTTTCTTTTAATGGTATAATTTAGATATAAATTACAAATTTTAAAAGGGGAAGCGAAATGAATATATCAGTGAGTTTGGCAACTAACATTCTAAATAAAATGAAAGAAATAATACATCAAGATTTAAATTATATAGATAAACAAGGAATTATTATAGCCAGTACTGATCCAAACAGGACTGGTACTTTTCATGCTGCTGCTTTAAAATGCATAAAAGAAAAAGCTCCCATTATAATTAGTAGTGATGATGAATTTCAAGGAAGCAGAAAAGGGATAAATATGCCTATTTATTTTAATAATGCTATCATAGGGGTTATTGGAATAACTGGAGATAAAAATGAAGTTGAAAAATATGGTGAGATTATAAGAATGATGACTGAAATTCTTATAAAGGAAGCTTGGATAAAAGATTCAGATATAAGAACAAAAGAAATTAACAGAACTTTTATTGAGCGTATTGTTTTAGGGTATGACTACGATTTTTTTCCAACAGCAGATTTTACATTCCCATATGTCATAATAGTTGGAAAGCTTAATAAAAATAATAGTTTTTTAATAAATGATAAGATTTATGATATCCTAAAAAATTCTCTTTCGTACAATAAAAATAATATATATACTATATCAAGAAATGAAATCATTATTTTGTATCATTTCCATAAAAATGAAGATATATCCAGAGCAATATTTCAACTGCAGGAAAAACTTTTAGAGAAAACAAAATTAGACTTTAGATTTGGAATAGGAATAAAAGCTTTTGAATATAATTCTTTAAAAGCCTCATATAAAGCTGCAAAAGAAATTTTAAATTTTATGATAAAATTTTCTTTAAAGAAACCTGTATCTGAATATGAAAAAATGGATTTAGAATTTATTTTTTTAAATCTAAAAAAATCTGATATAGATAATTTTATAAATAAAATATTAAAAAATTTTACTCCAAAAGAAATAGAAGAATTCTCATTTCTAATGAACTCTTATGAAGAAAATAATGGAAGTATACTTCATACTTCTGAAAACCTCTTTATGCATAAAAATACTCTTCAATATAAATTAAATAAAATAAAACAGTTAAGTGGGTATGATCCAAGACAGCTCAAAGACTTTATTGTTTTAAGTCTGGCTTTTAAACTTCAGAGAACTATTTAATATTATTTTTCCAATAGTCTTCTGCCAGTTTTATAAAACTTTTTGCTGCCTTGCTTAGATAGGCTCCTTTTCTATACACTGTGCATAACTCCCATGATGGAGATTCTGGAAGAGAAAAATAAACTATCTTCTCATTTTCTTTTGCATATATTTCAGAAATAAATGTACATGCTAAATGATTTGATACCATTTGATATAATGTTCTGCTGCTCTTTGTTTCAAATAATATATTAGGAACAAATCCAGCTTTTTTAAAAAGTGGATCTATTATTTCTCTCATTGTTGTATTTCTAGAGAGTAAAACAAAAGTATCATTTTTAAATAATTTTAAATCTGTTCTTTGAATCTTTTCTCCTTTAACTGATTTAGCTAGAGGATGAATAGATGGAACAGCCATTAATATATTTTCTTCTAGGATAGGAACATAAGTATTGTTTCCTATCCTCTGTTCTTTTGATAAAGTTACAAACCCTATATCTAATTGCCCATTTCCTATCATCTTTTCCTGTATTTTAACATTCATTTCTATAGGTTCTATTGAAACATTTGGAAATAACTTATAAAATTTAGGATATACAGATGCAAACATTGATATTCCTCTTTCAGGAGTAAGTCCTATTCTCAAATTACTCTTATCTTTTTCAAGTAAATCATTTATATGATCATATGTTTCTTTTTTTATATTCAATATTTTTTCAGCATTTTTTATATATATTTCTCCTATTTCTGTAAGTTTCCAATTTGTTCTAGAACGATAAAATAGCTGACTTCCAAGTTCTTTTTCTAGTTTTAAAAGTTGTTGATTCAATGCTGATTGAGTAATATACATCTTTTCTGCTGCTTTTGTTATATTTCTCTCTTCTGCTATTTTTACTATATATTCCAATTGTTTTAATTCCATCTTTCCTCCTTACTCTTAAAAAAATTAAGAGAAATCTAATTATAATGAATTTGACTTATTTATAAATATTTTATACACTCAAATCAATAAGAATACAAGTAATAATTTAAAAGGAGCTGTTTTCATGGGTAAAAATTTGTACATTAAAGTTAATGAAAAAGATAATGTAGCAATTGCAGTTGATAAAATTTCAGCTGGTACAGAAATCATGAATGGAATATTTACAACAGAAGAAATTCCACAAGGTCATAAAATAGCCTTATGTGATATTGCAAAAGATTTTCCTATTATTCGTTATGGTGTAGAATTGGGATATGCCATCAATGACATAAAAAAAGGAGCATGGATTAATGAACATATGCTTAAGCTTCCTATACCTCCAGCTTTAAATGAAATGAAGTTTGGAACAAATATTATAACTTCTCTTCCAAAGGCACCTATAAAAACTTTTGAGGGATATCGTAATCCAAATGGAGGATATGCTGGTACTAGAAATATTTTAGGAATAAGTACTACTGTTCAGTGTGTCACTGGAGTATTAAATGTTGCTGTAAAAAAAATTAAAGATGAGCTTTTACCTAAATATCCTAATGTGGATGATGTAATTCCTATTAATCATGCTTATGGTTGTGGTGTTGCCATTAATGCTCCTGAGGCTGTTATCCCTATACGTGCACTACGTAACCTTGCTAAACATCCAAACTTTGGTGGTGAACTTATGGTTGTGGCTCTGGGATGTGAAAAATTAACAGTTGAAATGCTGATTGATGAAGCTGATATTTCTCCTGAAAATGTAATTATTCTTCAAGAAATTAAAGGATTCAATTCTATGATAGATACTATTATGAATATGGCAGATAAAAAATTAGCTCGTTTAAATGCTAGAAAAAGAGAGACCCTCCCTCTATCTGATCTTCTTGTTGGAATGCAGTGTGGAGGAAGTGATGCTTTTTCTGGTGTAACTGCTAATCCCAGTGCTGGATACGCAGCTGATATGTTAGTTGAAGGGGGAGCTACAGTTATGTTCTCTGAAGTAACAGAAGTTCGTGATGGAGTACATATGATTGCAGAACGTTGTATCAATGAGGATGTTATGAAAAAATTGGTTTCTGAAATGAAATGGTATGATAATTATTTAGAAAATGGTCAGGTGGACAGAAGTGCTAACCCTACTCCTGGAAATAAAAAAGGAGGTCTTTCAAATATAGTAGAAAAAGCTATGGGCTCCATTGCAAAATCTGGCAGTTCTCCTATAATTGAAGTTTTATCCCCTGCTGAAACTCCTACTAAAAAAGGATTGATATATGCTGCTACTCCTGCAAGTGATATTGTCTGTGGACCTTGCCAATTAGCTTCTGGAATTGGACTTCAGGTCTTTATGACTGGAAGAGGAACTCCTTATGGACTAGCACTTGCTCCAGTTATTAAAGTATGTTCAAGAAATGATATGAAAGATATGTGGAATGATTTGATTGATATAAGTGCAGGACCTATTGCTTCTGGAGATGCTTCTATCAGCGATATAGGAACAGATATTTTTAATATGATAATAGATGTTGCAAGCGGAAAAAAACAACCTTGGGCTGAAAAATATAAACTTCACAATGATTTCTGTATTTTTAATCCAGCACCAATTACATAATTTTATAAATTAATAAAAAAAGAAGTTGATTCTTTAAATTGAAATACAGTTTTTGAAATTTTCTAATTTCCAAATTTTAAAAACTTATTTACTTTTAATCAACTTCTTTTTTATTTTAATTATTTATTTCTATTTCCAATATAATCAGCCAATTCTAAAAGAATATTGCTTTTCTCTACACCAAATTTTTCTGCAACTATCATTTTAGCTTCATCTATTGTTTCTTTTAAAAGGATTTTACTTTCTGTCATTCCTATCAATGCTGGATATGTTGATTTGTCAAGTTCAATATCGCTGCCTACTGGTTTACCAAGAGTTGAAAAGTCTCCTTCTATATCAAGAATATCATCTTTTATTTGAAATGCAAGCCCTATAAGATCAGAAAATCTTATAAGAATCTCTCTTTCTTCTTTATCTGCATCTCCTATTATACATGCTAACTCTACAGGAAGTTTCATTAATTTTCCTGTCTTATTAGAATGTATATATTTTAAAATTTCTAAATCAATTTTTTTTCCTTCACTTGCTATATCCATCATCTGTCCGCCAATCATTCCGTTTATACCAGCATAACTTGATGTTAATCTAACAATTTCAACTATTTTTTCAGCTGAAAGATGTTTATTTTTTTCTGTAAGTATGTAAAATGCATGTGTTAAAAGGGCATCTCCTATCAATATTCCTTCTGCTTCACCAAATTTTTTGTGAGTAGTAAGTTTCCCTCTTCTATAATCATCATTATCAAGAGCTGGGAGATCATCATGTACTAATGAATATGAATGTATCATTTCAATAGCAGCAGCTGAAGCTATTCCCATTTCTTTTTCACAATCGAGTATATCCAGTACCATGAAGAGTAAAATAGGTCTTAATCTTTTACCACCATTTAAAACTGCATATTTCATTCCTTCAGCTATAACATCTGGATAATTAAGTTCATTTAAATATATGTCCATATTTGACTCTATTAATTTTTTATTACTATCCAAATAATTTTTAAAAAACATCTTAAACCTCCTCAGTTAGAATATTGTCACTTTCTTCTGTAACTTTTAAAATTTTTCCTTCTGCTTTATTTAATAAATCTGAAGATTTTTTTAAAAGCTTCATAGCATTTTCATATTCTTTTATAGATTCAGTCAGTGTAAGTTCCCCATTTTCCAGTTTTTCTATTATTTCATCTACTTCCAAAAGATTATCTTCAAAACTTCCGCTTCTCTTTACCATCTTATCACCCCAGAAATTTTATAATTAAAACTATCTTGTATAAAAAGTTATACACTTTTTACCATACTTTCTCTCATCAGCTTTTTTAAACTCTCCTATTTCATCTTCAAGTTCTTCAAAAACATGATGTTCACTGATAATAAGTCCGCCATCTGCAAGTATTTTATTTTTTTCTATTGCTTTTATTACTTTTGTACATACTTCTTCTTTATAAGGAGGGTCCATAAATATTATATCAAATTTTTCATCTTTTCTCCCTAATATTTCAATTGCTCTTAAAGCATCATTTTTATATGCTCTGCATCTATCTTCATATCCTAAAGTATTTACATTTTCTATTATATATTTTAGAGCTTCACTGTCTTTTTCTATCATCACTGCTCTTTTTGCTCCTCTGCTCAGAGCTTCAAGAGATATACTTCCGCTTCCACTGAAAAGATCTAAAAATACACTGTCAGGTACATATGGTGCTATGATAGAAAAGAGAGATTCTTTCATGCTTCCTAAAGTAGGTCTTGTATCTGTTCCTTTCCTGCTTTTTATTCTCTTGTTTTTTGCATCACCTGCAATTATTTTCATCTATATCAACTCCTAATAGATAAACATAGCATCCCCAAAGCTAAAGAAATGATACTCCTCTTTTACAGCTATGTCATATACTTTCAACATAAATTCTCTTGATGAAAGTGCAGAAACAAGCATGAGAAGTGTTGATTTAGGAAGATGGAAATTAGTAATAAGAGCATCTATTACTTTAAATTTATATCCAGGATAAATAAATATTTCTGTACTTTCCTTTTGAGCTCTCACTATTCCATTTTCATCTACAGCAGATTCTAAAGCTCTTGTACTTGTAGTTCCTACTGAAATTATTCTTTTTCCATTCCTTTTTCCCTCATTAATTATATCAGCTGCTTCTTGATGTATTTCAAATATTTCTTCATGCATTTTATGCTCCAATACATTTTCAGTCTGTACAGGTCTGAATGTTCCTAAACCTACTTCCAAAAATATATCTACTATCTTTATCCCTTTTTTTTCTATTTTTTCTAAAAGTTCTTTTGTAAAATGAAGTCCAGCTGTAGGTGCTGCAACAGATTCTCCCTTGATAGCATAAACAGTTTGATATCTATCTTTTTCTTTCAATTCTTCTACTATATATGGAGGAAGGGGCATTTTCCCTAATCTATCTAAAACTTCTTCAAAAACTCCTTCATATATAAATTTTATAATCCTATTTCCATCACCCTTTATCTCTAACAGTTCACCTATAAGTTCATTTCCATGACCAATATAAAGTTTCTGCCCTACTTTTAACTTTTTAGCTGGCTTCAAAAGACATTCCCAAGTATCAAGGTCTATTCTTTTAATAAGAAGTATCTCCAGCACTCCTCTCGTTTCTTTGTGTCCAAAAAGTCTCGCTGGAATAACTTTTGTAGAATTTCTTACTAATATATCCCCTTCATTTAGATAATCTATTATATCATAAAATCTTTTATGTTCTATACTCTCATTTTTTCTATTTACCAGCATAAGTCTTGCATGATCTCTAGGTTCTCTAGGCTGCTGACCAATCAATTCTTCTGGCAGATTATAATCATAATCACTTAACAATGTAGACATTATTTGTCACCACTCTTCTTTCCTATAACTACTCTGTCTATACCACCATAATCTTTTACTACAGCAAAAATATCAAAACCATTTTCTGCCATTAATTCTTTAACTGCCTCAGCTTGATTATATCCAACTTCAAATGCTAAAAATCCTCCTCTATTTAAATAGTCAGAAGCCTCTTTAGATATTTTCGAATAAAAATAATAACCATTTCCATTATCTGTAAGAGCTGATGAAGGTTCATAATTCAGCACTTCTGGCATCAATTCATTATATTCTTCCAAGGATATATAAGGAGGATTTGAAATTATAAAATCAAATTTCATATCCTTAAATGATGAAAATACATCTGATTTCATAAATTTCACATTCTCTGCTTTATTTAATTCTCTGTTTAGTTCAGCTACTTTTAAAGCTCCTTCACTTATATCAGCTCCAATTATGGTGCTGTTAGGACATTCTTTTCCCAAAGTCACTGCTATCGCTCCACTTCCAGTTCCTATATCCAAAACTTTAGGTTCATCAAGTTCATTCAAAATAAGCTTGCACTGTTCTACTAATATTTCTGTATCATTCCTTGGTATAAGTACTCTTTCGTCTACTTTAAAAGGATATCCATAAAATTCCCATTCTCCAAGCAAATATTGAAGAGGTTTTCTATTTTTACCTCTAGATTTTAGATATTCTCTTATTTTTTCTTTATCTTCTTCCTCTATCTTTTTATTAAAATTTAGAGTTAATGTCAGCCTATTTACCCCTAGTATATGAGCAAATATATATTCAGCATCTAGTTTTGGGCTGGTTACTCCATATTTTTTCAAATACTCTGCTGATTTATTAAGAAGTTCTAAATTCTCATTTCTATAACTTACAATTTCAACTTTGATATCTTCACTTTTTAAAAGCTCATCAAACCCAATTCTTTTTCTAGCCATTTCTTTAAGATATGTTTTTACTTTCTCTTTCTGCTCAGAAGAAAGTTTCATATCAAAATAAGCATACAATGATATTCTATCCAGCTTTAAAACATTAGATATAACTTTTTCACTTTCAAGACGTGGTTTTGAAAAAGAGTATTTTTGTAAATACTCTTTTGAAAAATTCAATATCTCAAGTAATTTCATAATTACTCTTCTGAAACACTTGAAAGCATTTCTGCTTGACTGAATGTAATTAATGCGTCAATCATTTCATCAAGGTCTCCATCTAAGAATGCTTCAAGCTGATATACTGTAAATTTTATTCTGTGGTCTGTTATTCTTCCTTGTGGAAAATTGTAAGTTCTAATTTTTTCAGATCTATCCCCTGTTCCTACCTGAAGCCTTCTTTCACTTTCTACCTGGCTTCTTTGTTTTTCACATTCCATTTCAAAAAGCTTAGAAGCTAGATGTTTCATTGCTTTCTCTCTATTTTTAAGCTGTGATCTTTCATCTTGGCATTGAACTATAATACCAGTAGGCAAGTGAGTGATTCTAACCGCTGAGTCAGTCATATTTACATGCTGTCCCCCTGCTCCTCCTGCTCTATATGTATCTACCTTAAGATCCCTTGGATCAATTTTTACTTCTTTTATATCTTCTACTTCTGGAAGAACTGCTACAGTAGCTGTAGATGTATGAACTCTTCCAGCAGATTCTGTTTCAGGAACCCTTTGTACTCTATGAACTCCAGATTCAAATTTTAGTCTTGAATAAGCTCCAAGCCCATTTATACTAAATACAACTTCTTTTATTCCTCCTATACCCATTTCTTGCTTTTCAATTATTTCTATTTTCCATTTTTTTCTTTCAGCATATCTTGAATACATTCTGAATAGATTTCCTGCAAAAAGAGCAGCTTCATCTCCTCCTGCTCCTCCTCTTATTTCTATAATAACATTTTTATCATCATTTTCATCTTTTGGAAGCAAAAGTACTTTTAATTCTTTTTCAAGTTCTGGGATAGACTCTTCAAGTTCCTTTAATTCTTCATGCATCATCTCTCTCATTTCATGATCTTTTTCAGTTTTTAGATTTTCTTTAATAAATTCAAAATCTTCTATAACTCTTTTATATTCTTTATATTTTTCAACTATTGGAGTTATGTCGCTTAATGATTTATTACATTCCATCATTTTCTTAGGGTCTGATAATACCTCTGAAGACCCCAGCAATTCATTCAATTCATCGAATCTTTTTACTACTTCTTCTAATTTTCCGAACACTATCTTTCATCTCCTTTTTCTCACTATAACTTTATAATTATATCATAAACATATAAAAAAATCAATTTTCCCTAGACTGTAACATAAAAAAAGCTGAGTAACATTTAAAAAAAATGTTTTACTCAGCTCTCTTTTTTGTATAATATAGTTACCACCCTAATTATACAAAGGAGACATA